>DISA01000060.1:0-4051 GCA_002421915.1 Gallionellaceae bacterium UBA6222 | reverse complement strand
TGCCCGCTTCCATCGGCCCGCCGGACACGAACACCACCGGGATGTTCAGGCGCATCGCGGCCATCAGCATGCCGGGCGTGATCTTGTCGCAATTGGAAATGCACACCAGCGCGTCGGCACAGTGCGCGTTGCACATGTATTCCACGGAATCGGCGATGAGATCGCGCGAAGGCAGCGAATACAACATGCCGTCATGCCCCATGGCGATACCGTCGTCCACCGCAATGGTGTCGAATTCTTTGGCGATGCCGCCCGCCTTCTCGATCTCGCGCGCCACCAGTTGCCCCATGTCCTTGAGGTGCACGTGCCCCGGCACGAACTGGGTGAAGGAGTTGGCGATGGCAATGATCGGCTTGCCAAAATCGCCGTCGTTCATGCCGGTGGCGCGCCACAAAGCGCGGGCACCCGCCATATTGCGGCCATGGGTGGAAGTGCGGGAACGGTATTGGGGCATGGTGTATTCCTTGGGCAACGTATAATCCGGGCTTCAATTCTAACCCATCACCCCATGCTCGTTCATCCGCAATTCGATCCCATCGCCCTGCATCTCGGCCCGTTCGGCATCCATTGGTATGGCCTGATGTATTTGCTCGGCTTTGTGGTGTTCATCTGGCTCGGGCGCAGGCGCCTGCACACGCTGAACGGCAGCCCTCTCCCCCTCCCGAAACCCTCTCCCCAATCCTCTCCCGCAAGCGGGCGAGGAGGCGAACGTAAAAAACAATTTTCAATCCCCGACAACAAGTTCCTCGACGACCTGCTGTTCTTCGGCGTGCTCGGCGTGATCATCGGCGGACGGCTGGGGGAGGTCCTGTTCTACAACCCCGGCTATTATTTTTCACATCCCGTTAAAATCCTCGCGGTGTGGGAGGGTGGTATGTCGTTTCACGGCGGTTTTCTAGGCGTGTTGATTGCGATGGCGCTGTTCGCGCGCATCCGCCATATCGGCTGGCTGGCGCTGATGGATTTCGTAGCACCCCTGGTACCGCCCGGTCTGGCCTTTGGGCGGCTCGGCAATTTCATCAACGGCGAACTATGGGGGCGCACCACCGATATGCCGTGGGGCATGGTATTCCCGCAGGTGGATAGTCTGCCACGCCATCCTTCGCAGTTGTATGAGTGCGCATTGGAGGGAATCGTCTTGTTTGCCCTGCTGTGGTGGTTTTCCAGCAAACCACGTCCGGTCGGTGCGGTATCCGGCCTGTTTTTGATCGGCTATGGCGTCTTCCGCTTCATCGGTGAATTCACGCGCAACCCGGACGATGGCATCTTCGGCTTGATGACATTTGGTGTCAGCATGGGGCAGTGGTTGAGCCTGCCGATGGTGCTGGCCGGGGCATGGCTGATCCGCCGCGCCTACCAGAGGCTTCACGTATGAGACGGACACTGCTGTTGCTGCTGTGCGCAGGTACTGCCGGTTCCGCCCTGGCCGCCAGTCCCAACTGGAAAGTCTGCACCGAAAAACCCAATGACACGGAACGGCTTGCCTGCTATGACAGGCTCACCGGCCAGCATTACACCGAACGCTCCGCCCTGACCCGCGCCTGGGACCTCGATGGCCGCGGCAACCCGGATTCCGAAGGGGTGCGTCGGTTGGAGCCTTACCGCGCCAACCGGGTGCTGGTGCACCACGCTTCACGCATCAACCTTCAGCCCGCCTCCCCCGCCGCGCAGCATACCGCCAGCACGCCATTCCCTTATCAGCCGAACGAATTGAAGTTTCAGTTCAGCGCCAAGTCGGAGATCGGCAATTTTCGCGAAATCGACCTGCTGTGGTTCCGCGATTTCAGAATCTGGACTGGTTATACCCAGCAGTCTTACTGGCAGTTGTTCAACGGCGCGCAATCTTCGCCGTTCCGCGAGACTAATTATGAACCGGAACTCATCGGCACCTTTGGCACCGGCCATACGCAGGGCTGGAAACTGCTCAACGTTGGCCTGTCGCACCAGTCCAACGGACGTGCCAACCCGCTCTCGCGCAGCTGGAACCGTGTCTATTTGCAGGGCGGCTGGGAATGGGGGGATTATCTCGTGCTCGCGCGCGGCTGGTGGCGCATCCCCGAATCAGCCGCCAACGACGACAATCCGGATATTGTGCAATATCTGGGGCGGGCCGAATTGGAAGCACAATGGTCACTTGATACGGATGACGAGGTAACGCTGCTTGCGCGCAGCAATCTTTCTGCCGGGCAACCGCGTGGTTTCGTGCAACTGGACTGGTCAACCCCGGTGCACTTCTGGCATCTGGCGCGTTTGAGCCTGCAACTTGCCACCGGTTACGGCAGTAGCCTGATCGACTATAACCACGCGCAAACCACCTTTGGCTTTGGCCTGACCTTCAAGGACTGGTGAAGTTGACACCGCCGGACACCCTCACCGATACTCGCCCCCTCTTCTTCGTTAAGGCGCCTCGCTTTGGATGATATTTCTCTGGGCACGCTGTTCAGCATCCTGCTTGTCCTGTTGATCTGCAGTGCGTTCTTCTCCGGCTCGGAGACCGGCATGATGGCGATCAATCGTGCACGCCTCAACAGCCTGGTGCGCAAGGGCAACCGCAGTGCACGGCTGACACTCGGCTTGCTGGGTAAAGTGGACAAGTTGCTCGGCTCCATCCTGCTTGGCAACACCCTGATCAATGTCGCCGCCGCCGCCGTGACCAATATCATCATCCTGCGCCTGTTCGGCCAGGACGATTTGGCCATCCTGTTCGGCACGCTGGCGCTTACTTTTGTGCTGGTGGTGTTCAGCGAAATCATGCCCAAGATCATCGCTGCCAGTTACCCGGAGCGGGTCGCCCTGCCCGCAAGCTATGTGCTGACCCCGCTGATCACCCTGTTTCATCCGGTCGTTTCGGTGGCGACGGCCCTAGTCAAGGGCTTGCTACGGCTGGTTGGCATCCGCATCCAGACCGACCAAAGCAAACAGAAAATGACCCTGGAGGAATTGCGCGGACTGGTGCTGGACGCCGAACATTTCCTGCCGCGCAAACATCAGAAGATGCTGCTCAATCTGGTTGATCTGGAACGCATCACCGTCAACGACGTGATGATCCCGCGCAACCAGATCGAGGCTCTGGACATCGATACCGACCCCGCCGAATTGCGCCAGCAGCTCATCACCTGCCACCACACGCTGTTGCCGGTGTTCGCCGCAACACCGGACAACATCATCGGCATCCTGCACATCAAGCGGGTGCTTCCCCTGTTGCATGAAGAAACGCTGGATGCCGCACAATTGCGCGAAGTGCTGCACGCCCCTTATTTCATCCCCTCCGATACACCGCTGCTCAAGCAATTGCAACAATTCCAGGAACGCCGGGCGCGCCTCGGACTGGTGGTGGACGAGTACGGCGAGCTGCTTGGACTGGTGACACTGGAAAATATTCTGGAAGAGATTGTCGGCGAATTCACCACCCAGTCACCCGCACAAACAGGCAAATTTCTTCGCCAAGATGATGGCAGTCTGTTGCTGGAAGGCAGTAGCAGCTTGCGCGAGCTGAACCGCAAACTCGGGCTGCATCTGCCCCTGGGGGAAGCCAAAACCCTCAACGGCCTGATCCTCGAACACCTGCAGGATATTCCGGAGGCGGGCACCAGCCTGAAAATTGGCAATTACCCGATAGAGATCATCCAGGTACAGGATCGCGCAGTCAAAGTCGCGCGTATTTTCACCCTCCAGGGAAACAAGCATCGCAGCTGAACGGCACTCCTGCTTTACAAAGAAAACAATGCCATGCATCATGCAAAAGGCTTTTATAATCCGGACAGTTGCAAACAGCGCACGCAAGCAACGTGAACTGCATCCGCGCATTATTTGAATCGAGGGAACACGATGGCTAGCGAAAAAAACGTCAAGGTCAAGGAGGTCCTCTACACCTGGGAAGGCAAGGACAAATCCGGCAGGGTCGTGAAAGGCGAGATGCGCGCTCCCGGCGAGGCCAGTGTTTCCGCGCATCTTCGTCGCCAGGGCATCAATGTCAGCAAAGTCAAAAAAAGTGCCGGCGGCTCCGGCAAAGTCACCGAAAAAGATATCGCCCTGTTCACCCGCCAGCTCG
>DISA01000047.1:33159-47321 GCA_002421915.1 Gallionellaceae bacterium UBA6222 | reverse complement strand
CACATCGAATCCAAGCGTGATGATCGGCGCCGGACTAATTGCCCGGAAGGCCGTCGAAAAAGGACTGAAAACCAAGCCGTGGGTGAAGACCAGCCTGGCGCCCGGATCGCGGGTGGTTACCACCTATCTTGAAAAAGCAGGACTGATCCCTTTCCTGGAGGCCCTGGGCTTTCATGTGGTGGGATATGGCTGTACGACCTGCATCGGAAACAGTGGCCCCCTGCCGGCTCCGGTTAATAAGGCTGTCGTTGAAAATGAGCTCATCGTTTCAGCCGTTTTGTCCGGAAACCGAAACTTTGAAGCCCGGATCCATCCGCTTGTCAAAATGAACTTTCTGACTTCGCCGATCCTGGTTGTGGCTTATGCCCTTGCAGGACGGATCGATACAGACCTCTACAATGAACCCCTCGGTACAGGACCAAACATGGAACCCGTATATCTTCGCGACATCTGGCCCACAGGAGAGGAAATTCAGCAGGCTATGGGACAGGTGCTTGATCCGGGAGATTACCTTTCCAATTACCGGCATATTTTCAGCGGTGATAAAAAATGGGAGGAACTGCCTGCAACGACCAGTGAAACCTATCAGTGGAATGAGCAATCGTCTTATATACGGGAGGCTCCCTTTTTTCGTGATATCCCGGACGACCCTTTGTTGAAGCCGGATATCTCAGGAGCACGGGTGCTGTTAAAGCTGGGCGACTCTATCACCACCGACCATATCTCTCCGGCGGGCTCCATTGCTGAGAATTCACCTGCCGGAGCGTACCTGAAATCGCTTGGCACAGAGAAGCAGAACTTTAATTCGTATGGCTCCCGGCGGGGAAATCATGAGGTGATGATCCGGGGCACGTTTGCAAACGTGCGGCTGAAAAATGAACTGGCCGACCGGGAAGGGAACTGGACAAGATACCAGCCCGGCGGCGACCTGATGCCGGTGTATGAGGCCTCCATGCGGTACCAGACGGAACAGATACCGCTGGTCGTTCTTGCAGGGAAAGAGTACGGGAGCGGTTCGTCACGCGACTGGGCCGCCAAGGGAACTGCACTTTTAGGCATCAAAGCTATTCTAGCCGAAAGTTTCGAACGCATCCACCGCAGCAACCTGGTGGGCATGGGCGTGCTGCCCTTGCAGTTCAAAGGCAGCGACAGCATGGCCAGCCTGAACCTGTCCGGCGACGAGACCTTCGACCTGCTCGGCATCAACGACAACCTCAAACCGCAGCAGGACGTGACGCTGACCATCACGCGCAAGGATGGCAGCAAGCAGAACGTCGCCCTGCTGCTGCGCATCGACACCCCGATCGAAGTGGACTACTACAAGAACGGCGGCATCCTGCCCTACGTGTTGAAGGAGTTGGTCAGCTGACACGCCGGCATAACCCGCAAACAAAAAGGGCTGACACAATGGTCAGCCCTTTTTGTGCACCCCTTTATTTCAAGCGGCTATCTTCTTGC
Source organism: Gallionellaceae bacterium UBA6222 (assembly GCA_002421915.1). Lineage (GTDB taxonomy): Bacteria > Pseudomonadota > Gammaproteobacteria > Burkholderiales > Gallionellaceae > Sideroxyarcus. The sequence continues at coordinate 45,863 of DISA01000047.1, read as the reverse complement.
ACTCCCTGTAACAGGCAGCGCAACTTTCTCCGCAGGCTTTGCATTCCTCATGCTTGTCAGCATGTTTCCTGCACTCATCCTCGCATTGTTTGCATGCATCCATCGCAACCCGGGCAAAACGCGCGGTCTGTTTGGAATTCTGGTTGGCAAGTTGCTGCAGCGCGCCGCAAATCGCCAGTATTTCGCTGACACTTCTGGCGCATTCCGCCATCTTTTTGTCACCCTCACCCAGCAGTACCAGGCAATGGCTCAAGCAGGTCTGGCCTGTTTGCAGGCAGTCGGCGCTCGCCGCAGCCAGTGCGGCATAGGGCCGGTTGGCGTGCATGCTGCCGTGATCCATCATGCTGTGATTGTGTTCTGCAGCGTGCGCGCCTTTGACTGCCGCCGCACCGGCCAATGCGATACCACCCAACAACAATTCCCTTCTGTTCACATTATTCTCCTTGTAAAAATCATTCGTCCTGCACGTCACTTCCCGGAAACAGTATTTCAGTAAACCCGAAGTTGCGCAAATCGCGGATGCGCATGGGATAAAGGATGCCGTCCAGATGATCGCATTCGTGTTGCACCACGCGCGCGTGAAAGCCGCTCACACTGCGGTCGATCAGCGCACCGTACGGGTCGCGCCCTTGGTAACGCAGATGGGTGTAACGCGGCACCAGGCCGCGCATGCCGGGCACACTCAGGCATCCTTCCCAATCCTCTTTCATTTTTTTGGCTAAAGGCGTGATGACGGGATTGATGAGCACGGTCTGCGGCACACTTTCCGCATCGGGATAGCGTTCGTTCTTGTCCACGCCGAAGATGACTACGCGCAGATTGACCCCGATCTGCGGCGCGGCCAATCCCACCCCGTTAAGGGCGTGCATGGTGTCGCGCATATCCTGCAGCAGATCGCGCAGCGCCGTGCCGCCGAAATCGGTCACCGGCATGGAGGATTGCAACAGGCGCGGATCGCCCATGCGCAGTACACTCCTAACGCTCATGCCCGGCACACCCCGTCGGACTGAAGTCCGAACCACAAGAACCTTCCGCGCAATGCGGGTCGGGTTTTAACCCGGCCTTCCGCAGCCTGAACGGACACTTATTCGGCGTTTTCCTGGCTGCCATCGCACTCCACCACGCATTCGATGATCCTGCGCACGCGTGCCATCGCGGCCTGTGCCACAGGACCGATCTGCTCCAGCGCGATGGCGTGCGCGCTGCCACCCAGTCCCGCCGCGGCATTGACCACCACGGCTATCGCGGCGTAATCCAGTCCCAGCTCGCGCGCCAGTGCGGCTTCCGGCATACCGGTCATGCCCACCACGTCCGCCCCGTCGCGCTGGTAACGGTTGACCTCCGCCACCGTATCCAGGCGCGGCCCCTGGGTGACCGCATAGACACCGCCCCCCACACAGACCTCCCCCGCCTGTCGTGCCGCCGCCAACAGTTCAGCGCGCAGATGCTCGCTGTACGGCTGGGTGAAGTCGATGTGGGTGACCGCCTGTTCGTTGCCGTCGAAGAAAGTGAAGGCGCGGCCATGCGTGTAATCGATGATCTGATCCGGCACCACCAGCACACCCGGCACCAGATCGGCGCGGATGCCGCCCACGGCGGATACCGCGATCACCCGCCGCGCCCCTTGGTCACGCAATGCCCACAGATTGGCGCGGTAGTTGACGATATGCGGCGGGATGGTGTGGCCGTAACCGTGGCGCGCGATGAACATGACCTCGTGCTCCTTGATGGTGCCGAAGGTCATCGGGCCGGAAGGTTCGCCATACGGCGTGCGGATCACCTGACGGTGGGTGATCTCAAGATTGGCCAGCTGGGTGAGTCCGGTGCCGCCGATGATCGCTAACATTTCATTTCTCCTTGACTGCATAGATCGCGGGCAGGTTGCGCCATGCGCCGTAAATATCCATGCCGTAACCGAACACGAAACGGTTCGGCAACGTAAGGCCGACGAAATCGGCATGGATGGGTTTGGTTTTGCCGTTGTCCTTGTCCGCGAACACCGCGCTGTAGAACGCCGTTGCGCCGAGTTCCAGCACGCGCCGTTTAATCTCGAACAGCGTCTCTCCCTCGTCCAGAATATCATCCAGCACCAGCACAACCTTGCCTTGCACATTCTCACGCGGGGCGACCTTCCATTGCAACTCGCCACCGCGCGTGTCGTTGCCGTAGCGCGAGACATGCAGATAATCGAAGTCCAGCGGGAAATCGAGCAGCGGCAACAACTGCCCGCTGAACACCACCGCCCCGCCCATCACCGACAGCACCAGCGGATGCCGGTCGGCCAGCGTCGCATTGATCCGGCCAGCGACATGGTGCAACGCCGCCTGCACTGCGTCCGCATCGTGCAGCAGTTCGGCGTTGGACAGGATTGTTCGTGCTTCAAGATTGCTCAACATGGCATCAAAATCCTGCACCGCCGTTTTGCAGCAGGTTCAATAATTGCTGCTCGTCCCATATCAGCACATTCAGTTCGCGCGCACGATCCAGCTTGCTGCCCGCTTCCGCACCGGCCACCACGCAATCGGTCTTCTTCGACACCGAGCCGGCCACCTTTGCACCCAGCGCTTCCAATCGCGATTTTGCCTCATCCCGCGCCAGGCTGACGAGCGTGCCGGTCAGCACAAAGGTCTTGCCGGTCAGCGGCAAGGTTTGTGTGCTCACGCCCGCGTGCTCTGCCCAATGCACACCCAGCTCACGCAACTGCTGCACCACCTCGCGGTTATGTGGCTCCGCGCAGAAATCGACAATACTCTGCGCCACCACCGGGCCGACATCCGGCACCTGCAACAGCTGTTCTTCTGTCGCCTGCAGGACGGCATCCAGCCTGCCCAAATACCGCGCCAGATCTTTTGCCGTGCTCTCGCCCACATGGCGGATGCCGAGCGCGAACAGAAAACGGTTAAGCGTGGTGTGTTTGCTCTTTTCCAGCGCATCCACCAGATTCCGCGCGCTCTTTTCCGCCATGCGTTCCAACCCGGCCAGCGTCGCCACGTCGAGGCGATACAGGTCGGGCAGCGAGCGGATGATATTTTCATCCACCAACTGGTCCACCAGTTTGTCGCCCAGCCCCTCGATGTCCATCGCGCGCCGGCTGGCGAAATGCAGCAGTGCCTGCTTGCGCTGCGCGGCACAAAACAGTCCGCCCGTGCAGCGCGCATCGGCCTCGCCTTCCTCGCGCACCACGTGGCTGCCGCATACCGGGCAGATGGTAGGCATGACGAACGGCTTTGCATCCGGCGGGCGCCGCTCGGCCAGCACGCCAACCACTTCCGGAATCACATCGCCCGCGCGGCGCACGATCACCGTGTCGCCGATATGCACGTCCTTGCGCCGGATCTCGTCCTCGTTGTGCAGGGTCGCGTTGCTGACCGTGGTGCCACCGACGAACACCGGTTCCAGCTTGGCCACCGGCGTCAGTTTGCCGGTGCGCCCGACCTGGATCTCGATGTCGCGCAGCACAGTGAGTTGTTCTTCCGCCGGATATTTGTGCGCCACCGCCCAGCGCGGCTCGCGCGAGACGAAACCGAGCTGCTGTTGCAGCGCAAGGCTGTTGACCTTGTAGACCACACCGTCGATATCGAACGGCAGGCTGTCGCGTTTGGCCGCGATGCGCGCATGGAAATTGGCCAATGCTTCTGCGCCGCGCACCACCGCGCGTTCTTCACATACCGGCATGCCGAAGGATTGCAGCGCATCGAGAATGGCGCTGTGCGTGGTTGGCAGTTCCCAGCCGCGCACCTCCCCAAGACCGTAGGCAAAAAACGACAGCGGACGTTTTGCAGCAAGTGCGGGATCCAGCTGGCGGATGCTGCCCGCCGCCGCATTGCGCGGATTGACCAGCGTCGGCAGTCCGTGTGTGCGCTGTGTTTCGTTGTAGCGATTGAAATCCGGGCGAGCCATGTACACCTCTCCGCGCACTTCCAGTACCCCTGCAGCGCAATTCCCGAGGCGCAAGGGGATGCAGTGGATGGTGCGGATATTCTGTGTCACATCTTCGCCCGTCTCGCCGTCGCCACGGGTCGCGGCCTGCACCAATATGCCTTGCTCATAGCGCAGATTGATGGCGAGGCCGTCGAACTTGAGCTCGCATCCGTACTCGATCTCGTCCGCCGTCCCCAGCGCATTCTTTACGCGCGCATCGAAATTGAAGGCGCCGCTGGCTTCGGTATCGGTCTCGGTGCGGATGGAGAGCATCGGCACTGCATGGCGCACCGGCGCAAAACCCTCCAGCGCCCTGCCCCCGACGCGCTGCGTGGGCGAGTCCGGCGCCAGCAGTTCGGGATGTTGCGCTTCAAGGCTTTGCAGTTCGCGGAACAGTTTGTCGTATTCCGCGTCGGGGACGTGCGGGGAATCCTTCACGTAATACCAGTAGTCGTATTCCGCAATCTGCTTGCGCAGCATGGCGGCACGGCGCACCGGTTCTTGGCTCGTCATCAGGAGAACAAACGCATGGCCTGCGCGCTGCCCGGTGCGATACCGCGCTGCATCATGCGCTGCTCGACCGTGACGACGCGGGCGCGAATCTGTTCGAGCGCCCCCGTGGCCAGCAGGACGCGCTGATCATCCACCAGTGTGGCACGAATGGCAGTGGCAAGCTCCATCGCGAACAGCGTCATCTCGTCGAAGTGTTGCGCGGGATCGCTGACCCGCGGAATGTCCAGCAGCAAGGTCAGGCTGTCCACCTGCATCTGGTCCAGAGTGTGATGCTGGAAAGGGGTGCCGTCGGAAACCCCCAGAGTGAACAGTGTGTTGCCGTCCGGGGCGAACAGGTGAAATGTGCCGTCGGCCTGCAGACTCATGCCCATCGGCTGCACCACAGCCGCCACTTCACTGGCGAACAGGGGGCGATCAGCGCCGCATACCAGGTTGAGCCCGATAATTTGATCGACTTCGGCACAGAAGGCATCAAGTTCACGCGCACGCTCCATGGCGCTATCGGCCAGCGGCAGCACCATGTCCGCATCTTCCCTGTGCCCGATCTCACCCATCAACTCGCGGAAATCGGCCAGCCGCGTGGCACTGACCGCACCGTCGCGGTCAACCAGTTGCAGCCCCACTTTCAACTCGGAATAAGTGGTCGAACTCTCCGGGATGATGCGCTCCCAGACACCGTTCGCCACGTTGCATCCGCAGGCACGCAGCGTCTTGCCGAAATCGAACCTGCGCTCCCATAAACGCGCCAGGGCGTGTGCACTCAGAGGGAATTTCGGTGTCATGCTGGCGATGTAATCGGTTTGCTCATCCAGCAGGGTAACCGTGTCGGGTGCCGCGTCCGCAATGAAGTGTTCGCCCCCCCCTGCGTCAGACAATACTGCAACGTCATCCCGCAGCGCGGATTGGGGTGTGGTGCGCGGCACAGCTTCGATGCGGTTGAGACTGCGCCGATAGCGCCACTGCTGCCACCAGCCATAGGCATAGACCGCCGCCACAACGATGACGGCGATGACGAGCAGGCTTGATTGAAATTCAGTCATGAAGACCTCGATGAAATCCGTTTTCGGGTGAATCGCGGTACTACTGCGGTGATTATAACGACACCAGCGGCAATTCGCCCTCGCTTACGCCAATGCCGGCAATATCATGCAACGCTTTGATGAAATCGGCATCTTCGTGCAACTGGGCGCGTGTCCTGGGATGCGGATGGCCGCGCATCTGCGCCAGACGGGCACGGCCAGCGGCAGCCATTTCCCACTTTAATCCGGCCAGCAGTTCATCTGCCGAATCGGGACGGTTGCACACCAGCACCATATCGCAACCCGCATACAAGGCCGCCTCGGCACGCTGCACGATGCCGCCGGCCACCGTTGCCCCTTCCATGCTCAAATCATCACTGAAAATGCAGCCTTCGAATCCAAGTTCGCCGCGCAAAATATCCTGCAACCAGACTTTGGAAAAACCCGCCGGGCGCGGATCGACTTTGGGGTAGATGACATGCGCCGGCATCACTGCGGTGAGGCCAAAGGTAACCATCTGCCGGAACGGAATGAGGTCACACAGTTCGATATCCGTGTAACTGCGTTCATCAACCGGAATGTCCAGGTGGGAATCGGCGCAGACAAAACCGTGGCCGGGAAAATGCTTGCCCACCGTCGGCATGCCCGCCGCCTTCAGCCCCAGCAACAAACTGTGCGCCAGCTCGGCGATGGCCTGCGGCTCGGCGTGAAACGCGCGATCCCCGATCACGCTGCTCGCGCCGTAATCCACATCGAGCACCGGCGTGAAACTGAAATCCACGCCGCACGCGCGCAACTCCGCGCCCAGCACGAAGCCGACTTCCTGTGCCAGCGCTCTGGCGCGCTTGGGCTGCGCATCCCAGAGTTTCCCCAACTCGCGCATCGGCGGGATACGGGTGAAGCCCTCGCGGAAACGCTGCACCCTGCCCCCCTCGTGATCCACCGCGACGAGCAACGGGGGGGTGCGCAAAGCGTGAATGCCGGCAGTCAGTTCGGCCAGTTGCGCCGGCGATTCATAGTTGCGCGCGAACAGGATCACCCCGCCGACCAGCGGATGACACAGCCGTGCCTCATCCTCCGGCGTCAGCCGCGTCCCCGCCACATCCAGCATCACCGGCCCCAGCCCCATATCCCGTTCCCCAAAAAATTATCAATCCAGCGGACTGACCACGCCCCGTCCGCCCTTGTTCAGGACGTAAGTGTAAATCATCGTGGTGGAAACATCCGAATGGCCGAGCAGCTCTTGCACGGTGCGGATATCGTAGCCGGATTGCAGCAGGTGCGTGGCAAAGGAATGGCACGCGGTGTGGCAAGTTTGACGATGCCTGATAAGCAGATCAGCTACGCAGCGGTTGGCCGTGCTGCCGGAACAGCCGTGCCCAGTGATGCGCGCCGGAACAGGCTTCCATACCGATCAGACACGGCGATAAGTTGGCGATCAGCGGCAGCAGGTCCGCGCGCGATACTTTGGGTTTGACCAGGGCGGGCTTGCCGTTATCATCTACGCCGTGCACGGCAAACACGTTCTTGGCGAGATCAATTCCTACGGTGATAATGTTCATGGACTTCCCCTTTCGCGGTGTTGATGAAATGTCAGAAATCCCATCTTGGCACTTGTTGCCGTTTGCGGAAACTTCTCCGCAACCTCGGGACGGGGAAGTCCCTTTCATTCGTTGGGCATCGCAATTAGCCCTTGTTGCGCACCACGCAACGCGCTATCATTCCGGCATGATTACATCGTTTCGCCACAAGGGTCTGCGAAAATATTTTGAATCCGGCAGCTTGGCTGGAATTCAACCTGCACACGCGAAGCGACTCAAAATGCAGTTGGCGGCACTCGATACCGCTCATGTTGTCGAGGACATGGACATTCCCGGCTTCCGGCTTCACCCGCTAAAGGGAAGTGAGCGTGGGCGTTGGTCAATATGGGTAAATGGCAATTGGCGTGTCACGTTCGAATTTGAGAACGGCAACGCATTTGTTTTAGATTACGAGGATTATCACTAATGGCTATGCACAATCCACCGCACCCCGGAGCATTTATCCAAGAGGTTTATCTTGCGCCGAACGAAATTAGTTGCAGGGAGCTCGCCCTCAAATTGGGCGTTGCCGCATCGACACTTAACCGCGTTTTGAACAAAACCAGCGGCGTGAGCCCAGAAATGGCTCTCCGCCTTTCAAAAGCATTGGGACGCTCACCAGAAAGTTGGCTGACGATGCAAGACAATTACAATTTATGGCAAGCCAAGCAGACTGTGGATTTGAAGAAAATCCACAAGATTGAGTTCAAATATGCCTAACCCTACGTTCAAGCGGGACGCCGCAAAAGCGCGGCGCCCCTTAACTCCACTACAAGGGCTTCCCCAAATTCTCAAGCGGTTTTGATTTTCTATTTCATTGCCATTCTCCGTTTCGTTTCATCTCGCGCTGCTTGCATCGTGTAAGAAGGTGAAGGACTGCTAAACTACAAACGGTCATGTTGAGCCTGTGGCTCGGACCCTGATGAAAGACGCGCGCCGGGACCTCATTCGTTAGTCGGGTTCTACGGCTCCCCATAAAGCTAACCAGGCTCTCCCGGCGCGGGTCCAACCCGCTTCACATCAACGCTGCAGTGCATCGGTGATTCTTTGCCGCTTCCATGCGGCGTATCTGTTCCTTTCAAATATTCTTTCTCTGGCAGACGGTTTCGGTTTTCAGACTTTGCCCGCCTCCATTTTGAAATCCTCGCCGTACTTCAACACCGCCCACGCCAGCCGCGCATTCTTCGCCGCGATGGCGATCACGGTGCGCCAGTAGCCGCGTCGCTCCTGTAGTGCTCTGGCCCAGCGGCTGAATCTGTCCTGCTTGTCACCGAGGCTGTTGAGCACAGCGCGTGCGCCCATGACGAGCAGGCTGCGCAGGTAGTTGTCGCCCGCTTTGGTGATGCGCCCCAATCGCGCTTTGCCGCCACTGCTGTATTGCCCCGGCACAAGGCCGATCCACGCCGCCACCTGACGTCCGCTATTAAAGTCATGGCCGCCGCCGATGCTGGCCAGCAATGCGCTGGCAGTGGTCGGGCCGATGCCGGGGAGTTTCATTAATCGTTTGCTGCGTTCGTCGTCACGCGCGGCCTGGGCGATGGCGCGGTCGTATTCGGCAATGCGTTCATCCAGCCGGTCGGCATGGGTGAGCAGATCGGCCACGCAGCGGTTGGCGTAACCCGGCAGGTCTTCCAAATGTGCGCCAATCTCGCGGCGCAGGCAGGTGACTTTCTGCGGCAGGACGATGCCGAACTCGGCAATCAGGCCGCGCAGGCGGTTGTAGCTGGCGATGCGCTCTTCGACGAACCCCTGCCGGGTGCGGTGCAGACACAGGATGATCTGCTGGTGTTCTTCCTTGATCGGGACGAAGAGCATGTTCGGGCGCGTGACAGCCTCGCAGATCGCGGCGGCATCGGCCGCATCGTTCTTGCCGCGCTTGCCGGTCATGCGATAGGGCGCAACAAATTTGGGGGCCATGAGTTTGACGGTGTGGCCGTGTTGCCGGAACAGCCGCGCCCAGTGATGCGCACCGGAACAGGCTTCCATGCCGATCAGGCACGGCGGTAAGTTGGCAATCAGCGGCAACAAATCCGCGCGTGGAACTTTCGGCTTGACCAGAGCGGGCTTGCCGTTATCATCTACGCCGTGCACGGCAAACACGTTCTTGGCGAGATCGATTCCTACGGTGATAATGTTCATGGACTTCCCCTTTCGTGGTGTTGATGAAATGTCAGAAATTCCATCATGGCACTTGTTGCCGTATGCGGATTGGCTTGGTGCATTTCGCTATCCCGCTTGCCTTCCCGGTTCTTGGTCGAGGGTGGCGCCGCAATCAGCGAGGCATCGACGATTGTGCCTGCGCGCATAAAAAGCCCCTGTGCGGCCAGATGGGCGTTGATGGCGGAGAAGATGGCGGCGGTCAGTTGGCGGGCTTCCAGCAGGTGGCGGAACTTGAGCAGCGTGGTGGCGTCCGGCGCGGATTGGCGGCCCAGGTCTATGCCTACAAAGCGGCGAATCGACTGGCTGTCATACAGCGCATCTTCGATGCCCTCATCGGAGAGCCCGAAGCATTGCTGCGCGATGTACATGCGCAGGATGAGTTCCAGCGGGGTGGTCGGTCGTCCGCGACCGTCGTTGACCGGGTAGTGCGGGATGAGCGTTGCGATCAGGGCCGCCCAAGGGGTGACCGCTTCGATCTCGGACAGAAACCGATCCCGGCGGGTTTGCTTCTTTTTTGTCGCGTACTCCAGTTCGGAAAAACTCGCTTGCATCGCTACTCTATCCTCGGCTGTTGGCGTGCCTGAATTTTCTCAATATTCGGCACGGTTCGGGGGATTAAATCAGTGTTTCCCTAAGTAAAGTTCGGTGAGGAAACCTAACCCTGCGCTCAATCTCGCAATAGTTTTAACGGCACACCCCCCTCCCATCCACTCCGTTTTCCCTTATCACACAATTTGAAGTTTCAATTTTCAATTTGTAAATATGCTAAACCGAACCGCATTCTCCACCGCATTGCGTCTGGCGCAGGGCTTTCCCGTGCTGGCAATCACGGGGCCGCGCCAGTCCGGCAAGACGACGTTGGCACGCACGCTGTTTGCCGACAAGCCTTACGTTTCGCTGGAAGACCCGGAGGAACGTACGTTTGCCGACTCCGATCCGCGCGGTTTTCTGGCGCGATTTCCGCAGGGAGCGATTCTTGACGAAGTGCAGCGCTGCCCGGATTTATCAGATTTGCGCCGTAGATGGGCAGTATGAACGCGACGGGTGTCGCGTTGTCGGCTGGCAGGCGCTGGCGCATTCATTGGAATCCGCAGCGCAATAACTGTGCAGCAAGTTTAATAACTTTTCACCGACTTCCGCGAACCCGCCTTCCGCTTCTGCGTGATCACACCCTTGATGATCCTCAGCCCGGAGATCGCAGTATCGGGATAGGCAGGATTGAGTGCGTGCAGTTGCCAGCCGCCTTGGGCATCGCGCTTGAGCTGGCGGAAAATGAAGTCTTCCTTCGCCACTTCGGCGATCACGTAAGCGCCTTCCATCGCCGGCATACCCGTCTCAATGACGATGATCTCGCCATCGTTGAACTCCGGCGCCATGCTGTCGCCCAGCACCATCAGCGCGACAATCTCTTTGTCGTCACAGTTGCTGCCGCCCGTCTCCCCCGCTTGGGCGGTGACGGAAACGACGGGAATGTTGATCGGCTTGCGCGTTTGCATGATGTGGCTCCACAGTTGAAGAGTGCGGATGATAGCGCCAAACACTCGACTCAAATATGCCAGGTTGCGAAGGGTTAATTCCTGCCGCTTCGCTTGACCGCCCTCATGGCGCGCATGCCGATACATGGCTTGGGTTAAAATCCGCGCCGCCCTGCCCCACTCCAGCCCATAACCGATCACCCTTGATGCGTATCTCCACTCTCCGCCAACGCCTGCGCGACTTGGGCTGCAAGCCTTGCCATGAGGATCGCTTGCTGCGCGGCTGGAGTCAGGCAAGTTCGTACGACCGGAAGGGCAGCCCTGCCGCGACGTTTTTTCCGCATGCTTTGCGCGATGCCCTGCCCGCTATCGAGGCTGAATTGAGCGGGTTGGTGCGGTTGCAAGGCGAGTATCCCGCCCCCCTCTCCCCAACCCTCTCCCGCGCTGCGGGAGAGGGAGCGAACGTCGCGCTATGCGCCTCATCCGATTCCGTGGAAGTGGCGCGCCTGCTGGTGGAATTGGCGGACGGTCAGATGGTGGAGAGTGTGCTGTTGCCGCGTGGCGGACTGTGCGTCTCGACGCAGGTCGGGTGTGCGGTGGGCTGTGTGTTCTGCATGAGCGGGCGCGCGGGATTGCTGCGCCAGCTAGGCAGTGCGGAGATCGTGGCGCAGGTGGTGCTGGCGCGCAGNNCGGTGAAGAAGGTGGTGTTCATGGGCATGGGCGAACCTGCGCACAATCTGGACAATGTGCTGGAGGCCATCGATGTGTTGGGTATGCAGGGCAACATTGCGCACAAGAATCTGGTGTTCTCCACGGTGGGCGACCTTCGCGTATTCGAACGTCTGCCGCACGAGAAGGTTAAACCCGCACTCGCGCTTTCGCTGCACACCACCGATGATGCGCTGCGCGCCAGGCTGTTACCGCATGCGCCGCAGATTCCCGTTGAAGAACTGGTGGAACGCTGCGAAGCTTATGCGCGCGCCACGGGTTATCCGACGCAGTACCAGTGGACGCTGATCGAGGGGGTGAACGACAGCGACATGGAGCTGGGGCGCATCGCACAACTGCTCTCCGGCAAATATGCGGTGATGAACTTTATCCCCTTCAATCCGGTGGACGACCTGCCCTATCGCCGTCCCTCGGCCGAGCGCATTGCGGCCATGTCGTGCACGCTCAACCGGCAAGGCATCTACTCCCGCATCCGCGACTCTGCCGGACAGGAAGTGGAAGGCGCGTGCGGGCAGTTGCGCGCGCTTGCGGCCAAGGCAAGATAACCACATGCCTTTGTATTTGCCCCTGCTCAGCAAAGGATTTCTTGTTTGACTGGATTCCCGCCTGCGCGGGAATGACGAAGTTTGATCAAAAAAAGCCCGCATGATCGCGGGCTTTTTTGTCAATGGGTGCGCTTCTTGGGCAATCACCGCTCATTTCACATCCACCGGGTCGACCACACGGATCACTTCACCCTCGAACACCGCATCGTTGCTGGCCATTGTTTCGCGCTGCAGTTCACGCGGCGGAAAATCGCGCATCATCTTGCGCAACGCGCGCATCTTCCACCACATATAGATTCCGGCGATGGAAGCGGCAACCAGAATGACCACGAGCAACACCGCCGAGAACATCACCGCCAGGGTAAACACCGCCACGGCCACGACAAACGCTGCCAGCTTGCGCAGCGGGCTACGCGGTTTGGCGGGAGCGTTCAAAACAAACTTCATCTGCATTTGATCAGCCTTTGTCGAACTTCATCACACCACCCTTGCAATCCACCTTGATGGTGTCCTTCGCGGCGAAGTGTCCCTCAAGGATGTGCTTGGCCAGCGGGTTCTCCAACTGCGCCTGGATCGCGCGCTTGAGCGGACGCGCGCCGTACACCGGATCGAAGCCTGCGTTGGCGATCTCGGACAATGCGGCTTCACTGACCTCCAGCTTCATCTCCATCGCGGCCAGACGCTTTTCCAGGTACTGCAACTGGATGCGCGCGATGGACTTGATGTTCTTCTCGTCCAGCGCGTGGAACACCACCACCTCGT
>DISA01000047.1:31644-33080 GCA_002421915.1 Gallionellaceae bacterium UBA6222 | reverse complement strand
CGGCCTTGGCCGTCGGTCATGCGGCCGTCGTCCAGCGCCTGCAGCAGCACGTTAAACACGTCCGGGTGCGCCTTTTCCACTTCGTCCAGCAGGATGACGCTGTACGGTTTGCGCCGCACGGCTTCGGTGAGTCCACCGCCCTCTTCATAACCGACATAACCGGGCGGCGCACCGATCAGGCGCGCGACAGAATGCTTCTCCATGTACTCACTCATGTCGATGCGGATGAGATGATCTTCCGAATCGAACATGAATCCGGCCAGCGCCTTGCACAGCTCGGTCTTGCCNNGACACCAGGCGCACGGCCTCGTCCTGGCCAACGACGCGACTGTGCAGCTTGTCTTCCATCTTGAGCAGTTTGTCGCGCTCGCCCGTCATCATCTTGGACACGGGAATGCCGGTGGCGCGGCTCACCACTTCGGCGATCTCTTCCGCACCGACCTGGGTGCGCAGCAGTTTGTTCTTCGTTGCGCCGCCTTCGGCTTCGCGTTGCGCCGCTTCCTTCAGCTTGGCTTCCAGTTGCGGCAACTTGCCGTATTGCAGCTCGGCCACTTTCTCCAGCTTGCCTTCGCGTTGCAGACGCACGATCTCGGCGCGCATCGCCTCGATCTCTTCCTTCACGGCGGCCGCACCCTGTGCCGCGCCCTTTTCCGCTTTCCATATCTCTTCGAGGTCGGCGTACTCGCGCTCCAGTTTTTTCATTTCATCCTCGATCAGCGCCAGACGCTTCTGCGAGGCTTCGTCTTTCTCTTTTTTCACCGCTTCGCGCTCGATCTTGAGCTGGATCAAGCGGCGTTCCAGCTTGTCCATCACCTCCGGCTTGGAGTCGATCTCCATCTTCATGCGCGATGCGGCCTCGTCGATCAGGTCGATGGCCTTGTCCGGCAGGAAGCGGTCGGTGACGTATCTATGAGAAAGCTCCGCTGCCGCGACGATGGCGGGGTCGGTGATCTCGACGCCGTGGTGCACTTCGTATTTTTCCTTCAGGCCGCGCAGGATGGCGATGGTGGATTCCACGCTCGGTTCATCCACCAGCACCTTCTGGAAGCGGCGTTCCAGTGCGGCATCCTTCTCGATGTACTTGCGGTATTCGTCCAGCGTGGTCGCGCCGACACAGTGCAACTCGCCGCGCGCCAGCGCCGGCTTCAACATATTGCCCGCATCCATCGCGCCTTCTGCTTTACCCGCACCGACCATGGTGTGCAACTCATCGATGAACACGATGTTGTTGCCTTCGTCTTGCGACAGTTCTTTCAGCACCGCTTTCAGGCGCTCTTCGAATTCGCCGCGATATTTTGCGCCCGCCAGCAATGCCGCCATGTCCAGCGACAACACCTTTTTGCCTTTGAGCGATTCCGGTACTTCGCCGTTGATGATGCGCTGCGCCAAGCCTTCCACGATGGCGGTTTTGCCCACGCCGGGTTCGCCGATCAGCA
>DISA01000047.1:0-31582 GCA_002421915.1 Gallionellaceae bacterium UBA6222 | reverse complement strand
CGCGCTGGCCTTCGGCTTCCTGCGAACCGACCGACTCGCCGCCGCGCACAGCGGCGATGGCGGTTTCTAGCGCGGGGCGGGTGATGCCATGCTGCTTGTACAGGCGGCCGCATTCGCCCTTGTCGTTGGTGAGCGCGAGCAGGTACATCTCACTTGCTATGAATTGGTCGCCGCGCTTCTGCGCTTCCTTGTCGGTGAGATTAAGCAGATTGGTCAGATCGCGCCCGACCTGCACTTCTCCGCTGTGACCTTCCACTTTTGGCAGGCGCGACACGGCATCGTTCAGCGCGGTCTTGAGCGCATTGGTGTTGCCGCCCGCGCGGGCCAGCAGCGAACCTGCGCCGCTGTCGGCATCGTTAAGCAGGGCCAGCAGCAGGTGCTGTGGCTCGATGAACTGGTTATCCGCGCCGACGGCCAGACCTTGGGCATCGGACAGGGCTTGTTGCAACTTGGTGGTAAATTTGTCGAAACGCATGATCGCTCCTTGACGGAAATGATTGAACGCCGGTCATGTGGGGGAATTTGGCGTGTTTTCAACCCCTTCTGCCAGAAAAACATCTGCGCCAACGGCTTGCTTGCCTTTGCCCGGTTTTTTGACAACAATGCACGCCAGTCACCGGAGTCCTTTAATGTCAAAACAAGCTGTTGCCGATTTCACCCTGCCCGCCACCGGCGGCGTTGACTTCTCACTCTACCCCATTCGCAGCAAATCATTGGTGATCTACTTTTATCCCAAAGACAGCACGCCCGGCTGCACCACCGAGGCGCAGCAGTTCCGCGATTTGTACGCCCAGTTCCAGCTGGCCGGATGCGAGATCGCCGGCATCTCACGCGACAGCGTCAAGTCGCACGAGAATTTCAAAGCCAGATTCTCCCTGCCGTACGCGCTGTTGTCGGACGCAGAGGAAAAGGTCTGCACCCAGTTCGGGGTGATGAAGCAGAAGATGATGTACGGCAAGCAGGTGCGCGGCATCGAGCGCAGCACGTTCGTGCTCGACAACCACGGCATCATCCGCAAGGAATGGCGCGGCCTGAAGGCAGATGGTCACGCGCAGGAAGTCCTGGATCTGGTTCAATCTCTTTGAGGAAAAACATGAACGCTCGCAAAGCCGTCTCCACCATGGCTTCCAAATTATTCGTGCTGGACACTAACGTGCTGATGCACGACCCGACCAGTCTGTTCCGCTTCGAGGAGCATGACATCTATCTGCCGATGTTCGTCCTGGAAGAGCTGGACAACAACAAGAAGGGGATGTCCGAAGTCGCACGCAATGCCCGCCAGGCCAGTCGTTTCCTCGACAGTCTGGTCAGCGAAAGCGAAGACAGCATCGATGTCGGTGCACCATTGAATGCCCTGGGCAACAAGAATGCGACAGGCCGCCTGTTCCTGCAGACCGAATTCATCACACATGAATTGCCGGAAAATCTGGCACACGGCAAGGCGGACAACGCCATCCTGGGTGTAGTCGCCTATCTGCACCGGCAGCACGCCAAACGCCAGGTCACTCTGGTCAGCAAAGACATCAACATGCGCATCAAAGCGCGTGCGCTGGGCTTGTCGGCACAGGATTATTTCAACGACAAAGTATTGGAAGATACCGATCTGCTGTATGCCGGTGTGCGCGAATTGCCCGCCGATTTCTGGGAATCACACGGCAAGGACATGAAGTCCGGCACGCAGGGCAGCCAGACCTTCTATGCGATCAATGGCCCGCTATGCAAAGATTTGCTGGTAAACGAATTCGTTTATCAGGAAAACGCGGAGAAACCTTTTTACGCGGTGGTCGCCGCGCAGAAAAATGACTCTGCCACCCTGCTTACCGTCACCGACTACGCCCACAGCAAGAACGCGATCTGGGGTATCACCGCGCGCAACCGCGAGCAGAACTTCGTGCTCAATCTGCTGATGAATCCGGAAATCGATTTTGTCACCCTGCTGGGACAGGCGGGTACGGGAAAGACCCTGCTGACGCTGGCCGCCGGACTAATGCAGGTACTGGAACAGAAGATTTATTCCGAGATCATCATGACCCGTGTCACGGTATCGGTGGGTGAAGATATCGGCTTTCTGCCAGGCACCGAGGAAGAGAAGATGTCACCGTGGATGGGCGCGCTGGACGACAACCTGGACGTGCTTAACCAGTCTGCGGATGAAGGCGGCGAATGGGGACGCGCCGCGACACGCGACCTAATCCGTTCGCGCATCAAGATCAAGTCCCTCAATTTCATGCGCGGCCGCACCTTCCTCAACAAGTTCCTCATCATCGATGAAGCGCAGAACCTGACGCCGAAACAGATGAAGACGCTGATCACGCGTGCCGGCCCCGGCACCAAGGTGGTTTGCATGGGCAACATCGCGCAGATCGACACCCCTTATCTGACCGAAGGCAGTTCCGGCCTGACTTATGTGGTGGACCGTTTCAAAGGCTGGGCACACAGCGGCCATGTCACGCTGCAACGCGGCGAACGTTCGCGCCTGGCCGACCACGCGGGTGAAGTCCTGTGAGCAATCCGCATGACAAGACCGATGAAGAGTGGCTCGAGGAACTGACACCTGAACAGTTCGAGATCTGCCGCAAGTGCGGAACTGAACCGGCCTTTACCGGCGAATACTGGGATTGCCATGACGTCGGCATTTATCGCTGCATCTGCTGCGGCGCGCCGCTGTTCGATTCGGAGTGCAAATACGAATCCGGCACCGGCTGGCCCAGCTTTTGGCAACCACTGGATGAGGAGGCGCTGAGCTATGACGATGAAGATCCGCTCGGCATGGGCCGTATCGCGGTCAATTGCGCCCGCTGCGATGCGCACCTGGGCCACGTATTCGAAGATGGCCCCGATCCCACCGGTCTGCGCTTTTGCATCAACTCCACTTCGCTCGCACTGGACCGAAAATAACGGCATGTATCGCGGCAAACCGAATCGCCAATCCTAACTAGTTGACCATGAAATGAAATTACTGTTCGATCTCTTCCCCGTCATCCTCTTTTTTATCGTCTTCAAGCTTGCCGGCGTGTTCGCCGCCACCGCTTCAGCCATCGTCGCCACCTTTATTCAGGTCGGCTGGGTGAAGTACCGGCATGGCAAGGTGGACACCATGCTCTGGGTGAGTCTGGGCATCATCACCGTATTTGGTGGCGCCACCTTGCTGCTGCATGACGAGACCTTCATCAAATGGAAACCAACCATCCTCTACTGGTTCTTTACCGCAACCCTGCTTTTTTCCGCCATCCTGCTCAAGAAGAACCTGATGCGCTCCATGTTGCAGGAAAAAATGGCCCTGCCGGACTTTGTGTGGCATCGACTTAATCTCTCCTGGAGTGCCTTTTTCGCCGTGCTCGGTATCCTCAACCTGTACGTTGCGTACAACTTCAGCACCGATACCTGGGTCAACTTCAAACTATTTGGCGCCACCGGTATCATGCTGGTGTTTATCCTCGCCCAAGCAGCACTGCTGTCAAAATATGTGGAAGAAGAAAAGAAGGAGTCCTGACATGCTATATGCCATCTTTGGCCAAGACATTACGGACAGTTTGGCGAAACGCCAGTCGGTCCGCCCTGCCCATCTGGAGCGCCTCGATGCCTTGCAAGCCTCCGGACGCTTGTTGCTGGCCGGTCCCTTTCCCGCGGTCGATGCACCTGATCCCGGGGCGGCCGGATTTAGCGGAAGCCTGATCGTCGCCGAGTTCGATTCGCTGGCTGCCGCCGAAGCCTGGGCTGTTGCAGACCCTTATGTTGCCGCCGGTGTGTACGCACACGTTACCGTACGCCCCTTCAAACAAGTATTCCCGCGCTGAAACACAAGCACCGCCTTATGCTATATTGCGCGGGTTTTTTAATCCATACCCCATCACCAAAAGGAAAGAATATGCCGAAATTTTCCAGATTTGCCCTATTTGCCACCTTGCTCGTTGCCAGTGCCGCAATTCAGGCTGCGGACAATGATAAAGCGGCCGCATTGGTGAACGGCGCTGCCATTCCACAGTCCCGCATTGATCTGCGCCTCAAGGCTGCCACACAGCAAGGACAACCGGACAGCCCTGAACTGCGCAACGCCCTGCGTGAAGATTTGATCAGCCTTGAAATCATCTCGCAGGAAGCGACCAAACTGGGGTTGGAGAAAAATACGGAAACCATGCAGCAACTGGAACTCGCCAGACAATCGGTGCTGGCCGGCGCGTTTGTACAGGACTATGTCAAAAACCACCCGATAGATGAAGCCTTGCTCAAGCAGGATTATGAGGCAATGAAAGCGAGGGTCGGCAACAAGGAGTACAAGGTTTCGCACATCCTGGTCCAGACTGAGGATGCAGCCAAAGAGATTGTTAAACGTGTCAAAAAAGAGAGCTTTTCCAAAGTAGCCAAACAGAAATCTGAAGATCCAGGATCAAAGGACAAGGGCGGTGATATGGGTTGGACTGTCCCCTCCAACTTTGTCCAGCCTTTCGGTGCGGCCGTCACCAGTTTGCAGAAAGGCCAGATCAGCGCACCGGTACAAACTCAATTCGGTTGGCATGTCATCAAACTCGAAGATACCCGTGAATTGAAGGTTCCATCCTTCGAGGAAGTCAAACCTAATCTGGAAAAACGCCACCAACAGGAAACCATCCAGCGGGCGATCACGGAATTGCGCAGCAAAGCCAGAATAGAGTGATTTCTGCATATTCTGGTGATGACCAGGCTTTGTTCCTGATTACAAAGCCACCAAAGGCTGATTTACCCAAGCCGCGGTGCAGGCCATCCCGTTCCGGCATTCCACCCGTTATTAATCGAACTTCTTTCCTTCTTGGCACTCTCACCCGCAGAGTGCTAGAATCGGACCGAGGAGGGATATTAAGATGAACCCAATCATGAATCTACCGATGCCGTCTGCCGTTGGCAGCTTGGATGGCTATATTCAGGCAGTGAATCGCTTCCCCATTTTGTCGCAGGAGGAGGAGGTCTCTTTGGCGACACGTTTTAGACAAGAGGGTGATCTTGATGCGGCTCGCCAGTTGGTACTTTCTCACCTGCGCGTGGTGGTGAGTGTGGCCCGCGGATTTTCAGGTTACGGCTTACCGCAGGCGGATCTGATTCAGGAAGGCAACATCGGACTGATGAAAGCGGTGAAACGCTTCGATCCGGAGCGCGGTGTGCGGTTAGTTTCATTCGCTCTGCACTGGATTCGTGCCGAAATCCACGAGTACGTTGTGCGCAACTGGCGCATGGTAAAGATCGCCACCACCAAAGCTCAACGAAAACTATTCTTCAACCTGCGCAGCATGAAAACCGGGTTGGAGCCGTTGCGCCCCCAACAGGTGAGCGAAATTGCACGGCAACTGAATGTGAGTGAGCACGACGTGGTTGAGATGGAGTCACGTTTTGCCGGACATGAGCTTGCACTCGACCCCACGACTACGGATGAGGACGAAAGTTACGCACCTATCCGGTATCTGGCTGACAGTGATGAGCATGAGCCATTGGCAATACTGGAGAGTTCGGAGCGCGAGCACCTGCAAACTGCCGGACTGGCCAAGGCGCTGGACAGCCTGGATGGGCGTAGTCGTCGCATCGTGGAGGCGCGCTGGTTAAATGAAGATCACGCGGCAACGTTGCATGATCTGGCGGCGGAATTTAAAGTCTCCGCCGAGCGTATACGCCAGATCGAGCAAAAAGCCTTGAGCAAGATGCAAGGTGTGCTGGCACTACCCGCCACGGCTTGAATCTGCTTGTTCGCAGGTAAAAGAGCCGCAAAGTGATTTGCGGCTCTTTTAACTTTGGTGTCATTTGACGATGGTAAGTTTTGGTTTTCCGGGCGGTGGCGGAGTGGGGTCACCTGACGCACTCTTACTCTCGTTCATCAGCTGTGTAGTCTCCTGTCCCTGGAACACAAGCCCTTGCCCGTTCTCCTTGGCAAAGATAC
Source organism: Gallionellaceae bacterium UBA6222 (assembly GCA_002421915.1). Lineage (GTDB taxonomy): Bacteria > Pseudomonadota > Gammaproteobacteria > Burkholderiales > Gallionellaceae > Sideroxyarcus. The sequence goes on along the minus strand of DISA01000047.1, from coordinate 25,680 downwards.
CGACCACGGCTGGGACCGGCACGATGATCTGGTGCGACACACCACCGAAGCGCCCGCCACAAGTGATATCCTCGTTGCCAATATGCAGATTCTTCACTGCGTCCACCCCGATATTCAGAACAATCCGGCCATCCTTGACATAAGCCTTCGGTACCTGGGTGTAATCGTCCACTTGCACCGCCAGATAGGGGGTGTAACCCGCATCCGTGCACCATTCGTAGATGGCACGAATCAGATAGGGTTTGGTGGAGGGTTCTGTTGTCATGCCACTCACTTGCGCATTGCTTTTTCAGCCGGGGTCAGTGCTTCAATAAAACCCTGGCGGGAAAACAGGCGTTCAGCATATTTCATCAAGGGGTTCGCCTCTTTATCGAGATGAATCCCGTAATGTTCAAGACGCCACAGCAATGGGGCGATGGCAACATCGAGCATAGAAAACTCGTCCCCCAGCATAAATTTCTGTTTGCCAAAAATCGGGGCAATCTGGGTCAGGTTCGAACGGACTGCATCGCGTGCTTTTTCGCTCAATTTGGTGTTGCTGCTCTCCAATCCGTCGATGTGACAGAACAACTCCTGTTCAAAGCGATGCAGGAACAGGCGCGCGCGCGCGCGCATGACCGGATCGGGCGGCATCAGTTGCGGGTGGGGAAATCGCTCATCAATGTATTCGTTGATGATGTTTGCCTCGTACAGAATAAGATCGCGTTCGACCAGTACCGGCACTTTGTTGTACGGATTCATCACCGCCAGATCTTCCGGCATGTTGAATACGTCCACATCAATCACCTCGAAGTCCATGCCTTTTTCAAACAGGACAAAGCGACAACGATGGCTGTAGGGATCAGTTGTCCCCGAATAAAGCGTCATCATAAAATAAACACCTAAAGAAACATAATGTTACGTTAAAAACCAAACGGCGGAGCCATGAGCTCCGCCGTGATGGCACTCAAGAATACGCCGCGCAAATTACCACAAACCGGACATTGAATTCAATCCCTGATCAATGCAGGTCTCTCCAGATTTCCCTTTTCAGGGAATAGAGGAGCAAGAACAGAATGAACAGAAAACCGAGTACGATCCATCCAATCTTGTAGCGCACCAGCTTGGCCGGTTCGCCCATGAAGACCAGATAATTGGTCAGATCGGCAATGGCGCCATCATATTCGGCAGACTGCATGGAGCCTGGTGTTTTAAGTACCAACTTCTTGCGTTCGTGCCCTTCGTGTTGCTCAACGGCAAGCACTTGTTCACCCTGAAGATCAGCCAGCACAAACGGCATGCCCACATCTGGAAATACCGTGTTGTTCCAGCCAATGGAACGATTCTCATCGGCGTAGAAGCTGCGCATGTAGGTGTACAGCCAATCGGCGCTGCGCGAACGGGCAATTACGCTTAAGTCCGGAGGCGCGATGCCGTAAGCCAGCTTGGCTGAGTTGGCATCCATCGCCGCCTGCATGGTCGAACCGACTTTTACGTCTTCCGGCAGTTCAAGTTCTGTCTTGATCTGCTGATCGCTCATGCCGATATCGTGCAGCCGGTTGTAGCGCATGTAACTGGCGGCATGGCAGGCCAGACAACGCGAGGTGAATAACTTTGCGCCGCGCTGCAACGAAGCTTGGTCCTGCAAGCTGAGCGGTGCTTTGTCCAGTTGAACACCCGCACCGCTGGCGATTGCCAATCCAGGCAGTAGCGCCAGCAACAGCAGTGTGCATAGTTTTTTTATTGCATTCATGTCAACGAACCTCTCTCAATTATTTGGACGTCACACGATCGGGTTCGGGCTTGCATTTATCGATCGCGGTATACCAAGGCATCAGAATGAAGAAGGCAAAGTACACAATCGCCAAAATGCGCGAGATCAGGGTGTAAGTTTCCGTTGCCGGCATCAAACCGAGATAGCCCAGACCAACAAAGCTCACCACGAATGAAGCCAGGAATGCCTTGTAAATAGTGCCGCGATAGCGAATCGACTTTACTTTGCCGCGATCCAGCCATGGCAGGAAGAAGAACGCCACGGTGGCGACACCCATCGCCACCACACCCGGGAACTGCGAACCGAACAGGGGCGGCACTGCGCGCAGGATTGCGTAGTACGGCGTGAAATACCACACCGGTGCGATATGTTCGGGCGTCTTCATCGGATTGGCCGGAACGAAGTTGTTGTCTTCAATGAAGTAGCCGCCCATTTCCGGGGCAAAGAAAACAATCGCGCAGAAGATCATCAGGAATACCACCGCACCAACACCATCTTTCACCGTGTAATAGGGGTGGAACGGAATACCATCCAGCGGGATGCCGTTGACGTCCTTGTGCTTCTTGATCTCGACACCGTCAGGATTGTTGGAACCGACTTCGTGCAAAGCGACCAAGTGGGCCACGATGATCAGCACCAGCACCAGCGGGATGGCCACCACGTGCAAGGCAAAGAAGCGGTTGAGGGTGACGTCGGACACCACGAAATCGCCCCGAATCAGAATCGCCAGATCATGGCCGATAAATGGCACCGACGAGAACAGGTTGACGATCACCTGCGCCCCCCAGAAAGACATTTGCCCCCACGGTAACAGATAGCCCATGAAAGCCTCGGCCATCAGCGCCAGATAAATGATCATGCCGATGATCCACAGTAATTCACGCGGCTGGCGGTAAGAGCCGTACATCATGCCGCGAAACATATGCAGATAGATCACCACGAAGAACATCGAGGCGCCGGTAGAGTGGATGTAACGCAGGGCCCAGCCCCATTGCACATCGCGCATGATGTATTCGACCGAAGCAAAAGCGAACAGTGCATCCGGCTTGTAATTCATGGTGAGGAAAATGCCGGATACAATCTGGATCACCAGCACCAGCAAGGCCAGCGAGCCAAAGAAGTACCAGAAATTGAAGTTCTTGGGCGCGTAATATTCGGAAGCATGCGCTTTCCAGGTTGAAACCAGCGGGAAGCGCGCATCGATCCAGCCGATCAGTTTGTTCATCAGATTCATCATACTGCGGCCCCCTTGCTAGCGTCGCCGTTCAACTGGTAGTTTTCACTCAACTTCCGATCCGGAACTGATGAAGGGTTTTGGCTATCGTCACCAACCAACAGGCGGGTTTCACTCAGGTATTTGTGGGGCGGGATGATCAGATTGGTCGGTGCCGGCACGCCTTTGAACACGCGCGCCGCGAGATCAAAACGGGAACCGTGGCAAGGGCAGAACCATCCACCCGCCCAGTTCGCGCCCAGATCGACAGGAGAGACTTCCGGGCGGAAGGTGGGAGAACATCCCAGATGGGTGCAGACACCCAGCACCACAAGGACTTCAGGCTTGATCGAACGGGTTGCATTATTGCAGTATTCCGGCTGTTGTGGCATGGTTGATCCCGGATCAACCAGCGCATCATTGTGTTTGCCGAGCATTTCCAGCATCTCCGGTGTGCGGCGCACGATCCAGACCGGCTTGCCTTGCCACTCGATACTAATCATCGAACCGGGCTGTATCGCACTAATGTCCACCTCAACCGGCGCACCGGCTGCCTTGGCGCGTTCACTCGGCATCAAACTCAACACGAACGGCACTGCCGCACCTGCCGCCGCCACTCCACCTGCCGCAGTCGTTGCGGCAATCAACATCCGTCGCTTGCTATGATCCACACCCTCTGTCATGAGCTTCTTCCTTTTCGTCATACGTTATACAAATTTGACCCGGGCAACTTGTACATTGCCCCATTAATCGCCAGGTAAGGAACGGCAATGCGTGATCTGTTAAATTTTTTACCAGACGCGCAGGACTTGTTTCCCGGATCAAGTCCCATGCCTAACTTTGCGGGTAAAGAAGCTTGTGCTTCCCCAACACCAAAAGATTGATGAAGTGCCAACCGGGTATTGTTTGTCACTCCTGTGAAGACCAAAACACAAAGAACCAACAGGTCGCATCCCCACCGTGATCCGCTCTCGAAAAAGAAACGGAGACAGGGATAACGACTTGATCAGTGTTTATCTATAGGTTAGTTGTTCTTCGCGCCCTGTTTGACCCACTTGCGCAGAGTCAGGATGTACTGGCGATCCAGAGTACCGCCGGCATTCAGGCCCATTGGCATTTTCAGCCCCCTGTTGGTCCCGGTCAGTAATTTGGTGAATGTGCTGGCTTCGCTGTCGCCGGGGATCACAACTTTTCCAAACTTGGTACCCTTCATTAGGCTCTCGTAAGAAGTCAGATCCAGGCCACTTTTGGCATACCCCTTGGATGAGGGTGATGGATGGTGACAGCTGACACAATAATCAATCAGGATGGGCTGAACATCACGCTTAAAACTGACTTCACCGGGCTGCAATATATTGAGAGCATCCTGTGCCGGGACAAGTGCCTTGTCTGTAGCCGCGAGTGAACCAAAGGAAATTGCCAGCAATACGCTCCCTCCCAACAACGTTACGATCTTCATGCTTTTTCTCCTGTTATGCCTCGCTGATCCTGCACACAAATCCACTCAAGACATAGCTCGCAGCAGAATGGCGCTGCCCCAAAAATAAGCCCGTACCCCCCTCAAACTCCAAACAGGACAGTTACAAGGCGTACAAAATGACGGGGAATAGTACGCAACGCCCTTGGACAATGCAACGCGATAACGCGCATTCCCGAGTATCACACAGGGTTTTGCTGGTCAAAAAAATGGTGCTCCAATGTAAACCGGCTTGCCAGATGCTGCCCAAGCATCTGGATACCGTATCTTTCAGTGGCGTGATGCCCGGCAGCAATAAAAGCCACCCCGGTTTCCTCGGCAACGTGCACGTTTTGCTCGGATATCTCACCGGTCAGGAAGGCATCCACACCCAACGCAACCGCCTGTTCAAAATAGGACTGTGCGGCGCCGCTACACCATGCGATACGCACCACCTTGGTGTTGGGGTCCCCGATCACTTGCGGGGTACGCCGCAGTTTTTGTTCCAGCATACGCGCCAGATCGCCCAATCTCTGCGGTTGCAACAGGCTGCCATGACAGGCAATATCCTGCTCGCCAAAACGTCCCTGCTCGACAAAATCAAGCTGTTTTGCCAGCTGCGTGTTATTGCCCCACAACGGGTGTGCATCCAAGGGCAAGTGGTAAGCCAGCAAGCTGATATCGTGTTGGAGAAGGTGTGCAATACGACGCTTCTTGATACCGGTGATGGCAACATTTTCGCCCCGCCAAAAATAACCGTGATGCACCAGAATGGCATCTGCCCCCCAGTGACTCGCGGCTTCCAGCACGGATTGTGATGCGGTCACCGCTGTTGCAAAGCGGCCAATCTCCGGTTTTCCCTCGACCTGCAAGCCGTTTGGGCAATAATCCTTAAAACGGCTGCCCTCAAGCATAGTTTCGATATAATCGCAAAACTCGATCAACCGCATGGCAACCATCCCTCACTCGTTACGGTATTGAATTATATCATGCGTAAATTTTGGCTCTTGTTCGCCCAAGCCACCACCGTTGTGCTGGCCGTACTATTTGTCGTCCACACACTCAAGCCGGCACTACTGCCATCGGCAGCGCGCAATGGTGTGGTGACCCTGTATCAGGATGAACCGCACACAACAAGCAGCGATCACATCGGCACTGGCTTCAGTCACGCGGCAAAGAAAGTAATGCCCTCCGTAGTCAATATCTTCACCAGCAACGAAGTTAAGCAGCCCGCCCACCCGTTTGTGGATGACCCGCGCTTCCGTTTTTTCTTCGGGGATGAGTTCGATGAAGGTGTGCCGCAACAGAACTCCAGCCTGGGTTCCGGAGTTATCGTCAGCAATGACGGTTTTATCCTGACCAATCATCATGTCGTCGAGGCGGCCGACCAGATCGAGGTGGCTTTTGCCGATGGAATCAAGGCCCGCGGACGCATCATTGGCACCGATCCCGAAACCGACCTGGCTGTCATTAAAGTCGATGCAGGCAACAACCTGCCGGCAATTACATTTGCCGGGAGTGAGGCGGCCCTCATCGGCGATATCGTTTTGGCCATCGGCAATCCGTTCGGTGTCGGCCAGACCGTAACCATGGGGATTGTCAGCGCCCTCAAGCGCAACCATCTCGGCCTCAACACATTCGAAAATTTCATCCAGACCGATGCCGCCATCAATCCGGGCAACTCCGGTGGCGCACTGGTCGATATAGAAGGCAACCTGCTCGGAATCAATAGCGCCATTTATTCGCCCAGCGGCGGATCGCTCGGTATCGGCTTCGCCATACCCGTCTCCACCGCAAAAAAAGTCATGGAACAGATCATTCAGAACGGCTCCGTGACTCGCGGCTGGATCGGTGTCGCGGTTCAGGACATGACGCCGGAACTGGCAGAATCATTCAAATTAAACGATGCGCGGGGGGTTTTGATTTCGGAAATCGTGCGCGGCAGCCCTGCAGACAGGGCGGGTATCAAACCAGGTGACATCCTGATCGGCATCGGGGACAACACGACGATCGACTCCACTTCGATGCTGGAAATTATCTCGGCACTAACGCCGGGCAAAACAGTCTCGCTACTGCTACTCCGTAACCAGAACGAAGTCGCTGTACAAGTCAAAGTGGGAAAACGCCCCAAACCGAAAGCACGGTAATTCCGTTTAATCCCGGGTTCCGCGTGGTACCGGTCAGTGCCGGTTGACAGAGGGATTAATCGCGTCTGACCATGGGCGGGATGTTGCCGCCACCAATAACGTGGACATGCAGGTGGAATATTTCCTGCCCACCCCCCTTGCCACTATTAATAACGGTGCGAAATCCGTTCTGCAATCCCTGCTCGCGCGCCAGTCCGGATGCCAGCAACAACATCTTGCCGAGCAGCATTTGTTGGCTTGCATCCGCATCCAGCAAAGAAACAATATGCAGTTTTGGAATCAGCATGAAATGCACCGGTGCAACCGGATGGATATCGTGAAAGGCGAACACCTCATCGTCTTCATACACCTTGCGGCTGGGTATCTCGCCACGTGCGATCTTGCAGAAAAGACAGTCGTCGCTCATTTCCGGCTCGCTTTCTCTGCTATGCCGGACACTCCTTCGCGCCGCGCCAATTCTTGCAGCACATCGTCCGCACTCAGCCCTTTTTGCGCCAGCAACACCAGAGTATGAAACCACAGGTCGGCCACTTCATACACCAGATGTTGCGGGTCGCCATCCTTCGCCGCCAGCAACACCTCGCCCGCCTCTTCGATCACTTTTTTAAGGATGGCGTCATTACCTTTGCTGAATAATTTCGCGACATAGGAAGACTCCGGCGCGGCATGCTTGCGCGCCTCCAGAGTTTCAGCCAGTCGTTGCAGAATATCGTTGTTCATCCGTTTGTCACTCCCGCACAGGCGGGGATCCGGTTACTTCTTATAAATTTCACCAGGCGACTTTAGCACGGGATCAGCCTCTATCCACTGCCCCTGTTCCAGCTTGCTGAAAAAGCAGCTTGCGCGCCCGGTGTGGCAGGCAATGCCGCCTTGTTGCTCCACCTGCAACAGGATCACATCGCCGTCGCAATCAAGGCGAATCTCCTTCACCTTCTGAATGTGGCCGGACTCTTCACCCTTGTGCCACAGCTTCTTGCGCGAACGCGACCAGTATATCGCCTCGCCTTTCTGCACGGTCAACTGCAACGCCTCGCGATCCATCCACGCCAGCATCAACACCCGTCCGCTCACCGCATCCTGCGCAATGGCCGGAACGAGACCGTCTGCCGACCAATTCACCTTGTTCAGCCACGTTTCGCTCATAAATACTCCGAACCTGATATGGGTCTGGATTTATCCCGACATGTCGGGTTGAAACCCGACCCGCAATTCCCGCGAATTTTCACAGTCGCACCTCGATGCCTTGCTGTGCCATGAACTGCTTGGCCTGTTGCACGGTATATTCGCCAAAGTGGAAGATGCTGGCCGCGAGTACCGCATCCGCGCCACCCAGCTTCACGCCATCGGCCAGATGCTGCAGATTACCCACACCGCCACTGGCGATCACCGGAATTTCCAGGGCATCGGTCACCGCACGCGTCAGTGCCAGATCAAAGCCGCGCTTCTGCCCGTCCTGGTCCATGCTGGTCAGCAGAATCTCACCCGCACCGAGGCTTTGCATCTTCCGCGCCCATTCCACCGTGTCCAGTCCGGTGGCCTTGCGTCCGCCGTGGGTGAACACCTCCCACTTGCCCGGCGCAACTTGCTTGGCATCAATCGCGACCACGATGCACTGCGACCCGTAACGCGCCGATGCGTCCGCCACCAGCTGCGGATTGACCACCGCCGAAGTGTTGATACTGACTTTATCCGCCCCGGCATTGAGCAGATTTCGCACGTCCTGCACTTCGCGCACGCCGCCGCCAACGGTCAGCGGAATGAACACCTGCTCCGCCACTTTTTCGATGATGTGAAAAATAATACTGCGATCATCTGAACTGGCAGTGATATCCAAAAAGGTCAGTTCATCCGCACCTTGGTCATCATAGCGTTTGGCAATCTCCACCGGATCGCCCGCATCGCGCAATTCGACAAAACTGACGCCTTTGACCACACGACCGGCGGTCACGTCCAAGCAGGGAATTATTCTTTTTGCGAGCATTTAGAGTGTCGGCGACAAGTCGTCAGCCAGTGCCTGCGCCGCCTTGAAGTCCAGCGTGCCTTCGTAGATGGCACGACCGGTAATCGCACCGGTGATGCCTTCGGCACGTACCGCGCACAGCGCGCGCACATCATCAAGATTGGTGATGCCGCCGCTGGCGATGACTGGCACATGCAACGGCCGCGCCAGTTCCACGGTCGCCTCGATATTGACACCGCTCATCATGCCGTCGCGGCCGATGTCGGTGTAGATGATGGCCTCAACCCCGTAGCCCTCGAAGCGTTGTGCCAAATCAGCCACGTCGTGACCGGTCAGCTTGGACCAGCCATCCACCGCCACTTTTCCACCTTTGGCATCAAGGCCGACCATGATATGGCCGGGGAAAGCGTCGCATGCTTCATGCAAGAAGCCCGGCACTTTCACCGCAGCGGTGCCGATAATGACATAGGTAATACCGAGATCGAGATAGCGTTCAATGGTCTCCAAATCGCGAATACCGCCACCCAGTTGTACCTGAATCTCGCTGCCCACCGCCTCGATAATACCGCGCACCGCTGTTTCATTTTTCGGTTTGCCGGCAAAGGCCCCGTTAAGATCGACCAGATGCAGGCGGCGCGCACCTTGTGCCAACCAGTGTTTGGCCATCGCGGCAGGATCATCGGAAAAGACGGTTGCCCCCTCCATCACCCCCTGACGCAAGCGTACGCATTGACCATCTTTCAAATCGATTGCGGGAATAATCAGTGTTTTAGTATCCATGATCGGCTCAAAATTACACAGGGTTCCAGTTAATGAAATTTTGCAGCAGTTGCAAACCGGCCGCCGCACTCTTCTCGGGGTGAAACTGTACTGCGAACAAGTTATCCCGCGCTACTGCACAAACAAAGGGCTGAGGGTAATCGCTGGTCGCTTGCACAATGCCTGTGTCGCGCGGTTGCACGTAGTAGCTGTGCACAAAATAGAAGCGCGCATTTTGGTCGATGCCAGACCATATGACATGCTGTGCGTGATGGACTTCGTTCCAGCCCATGTGCGGCACTTTGAGCTTATTGCCTTGCCCATCATTGAGTTCGGATGCAAAGCGCACCACCTTGCCCGGAAGCACACCCAATCCCGGCACATTGCCCTCGGTGCTGTGCTCGAACAGCATCTGCAGCCCGATACAGATGCCGAGGAAAGGTTTATTGTGCGCGGCATCCAGCACGGCCTGACGCAAACCACGTGCATCCATCTCGTGCATGCAATCCGGCATCGCACCCTGACCGGGGAATATCACACGGCTGGCTGCGGCAATGGCCGCAGCCTTGTCGGTGACTTGCACCGACAGGTCCGGCGCAACCTTGCGTACGGCCTGATACACCGAGCGCAGATTGCCCATGCCGTAATCGACGATGGCTACATCAGTCATGGCTGCTTACAAAGTGCCCTTGGTGGATGGCATGACGCCGGCCATGCGCGGATCAATCTCCAGCGCGACACGCAGGGCGCGGCCGAAGGCTTTGAAAATGGTCTCGGCCTGATGGTGCGCATTTTCGCCCGCCAGATTATCGATGTGCAGCGTGACCAGGGCGTGATTGACGAAGCCCTGAAAGAATTCATGGAACAGCTCGGTATCGAATTCGCCAATTGAAGCGCGCGTAAAGCGGCAGTTGAATACCAGGCCCGGACGACCGGAGATGTCCAGCACCACGCGCGACAATGCTTCATCCAGTGGCACATAGGCATGGCCATAGCGGCGCAAGCCCTTTTTGTCGCCGATGGCTTGCGCGAATGCCTGCCCCAGGGTGATGCCAATGTCTTCCACGGTATGATGGGCATCGATATGCAAATCACCTTTGGCCTGGATGGCGAGATCGAGCAGGCCATGCCGCGCCACCTGATCCAGCATATGCTCCAGAAAGGGCAGACCGGTATCCAGATTGGCCTTGCCCGTGCCGTCGAGATTCACCTCGACCGTGATTTGAGTCTCCAGGGTGTTGCGGCTGACTTTTGCGCTGCGCATGACGTGCCTTATGCGAATTGATTGATGATGTCCTGCAATGCTACGACAAATTTTCCGTTTTGGCTCCGGCATAACCTGAAGGTTAGTCTCCACCTAAACTCGCTTACATTGTTTGCAAACATTCCCTTAAGGCTGCGGTAAACCGCTCGTTTTCAGTGGCGGTTCCGACGGTCACCCGCAAGCAATCATGCAATACCGGATGCCCGCCGTCCAGATTCCTGATCAGCACACTGCGCTGCTTCAAGCCTTCAAATACCGCTGTCGCGCCTGCGACGCGGAACAGGATGAAATTGGCCTCGCTGGGATACGCCTTTACACCGGGCGTCGCCTGCAAGGCATTCAACAATCTGCCGCGTTCCTGTTTGATGCTTTCTGCCTGTGCCAACAGCACGTCGTGATGCGCCAGCAACCGCGTCGCCACCAACTGCGGCAGCACGCCCACATTATACGGCAAGCGCAATTTTTCCAACTGGCTCAACCATGCGGCGGAGCCAGCCAAAAAACCCACCCGCAAACCCGCCATTCCCAGCTTGGAAAAAGTACGCATCACCAGCAGATTGTCGTAGTGTGCCAGTTGCGGAATGAAACTATCAGAGGCAAAGGCATAATAGGCTTCGTCCAGCACCACCAGCCCCGGCGCAGCCTCGATGATCTGGCACACGGCCGCAGCATCGAACAGATTGCCGGTCGGATTATTCGGATACGCCAGAAACACCAGTGCCGGTTGCTCGTGTTTGATGGATGCCAGCATCGCCTCGAGATCGAGCGAAAAATCCTCCCGCAGCGGCACACCAACATACTGCATCCCGGCAAACGCGGCGATCATGCGATACATCACGAACGATGGCTCGACACTCAACAGTACCGCACCGGGCTTTGCCACGGCCAGCGCCAGCAATTGAATGAGCTCGTCCGAACCGTTGCCGGGCAGAATATCCGTGCCGGGAGGCAATTCCACCACCTGACGGATGCCGGCTTTCAGTTGTTGTGCGCCCGCATCTGGATAGCGATTGATCTGGGCATCTGCCACTGCGCGTGCGATCTCATCGCGCAGTTCCTGCGGCAACAGATAGGGATTCTCCATCGCATCCAGCTTGATCATGCCGCTGGCAGGCGGGACGTGATAGACATCGAGCGCCCTGATCTCGGGGCGGATCAGACGCTCTGGAATGACGGCAATGCGGGCGGAAGGCATGAGTTGACAGCGATTCGATAACAGGTCGCATTCTATCGTACTCTGGCGATTTGTAACGTATGCCGCATATAATCCCCGCAACCGGATATACAATCACGCCATGCTAAACAAAGAACTTCGAGTGTTACTAGTCGAGTGTTCGGACCAGGACGCGGAAACTGTACTCACCAAACTTTCCGATACCGGCTACATGCTCAAGTACACCCGCGTGAGCGATGAAGAGGGTATGCAACGCGCCCTCACCCGCAACACTTTCGATGTAATTCTGTGCAGTGATGAGGGGAACTGTTTCGGCGGTTTACCCGCGTTGAGCCTGCTGCGCCGCCTCGGACTGGACATCCCGTTCCTGCTGCTGGCGCGCGAACTGAAGGAAGAAACCATTCTCCGCACCCTGCAGGCGGGTGTGGACGACTACATTCTCAAGGGCAGCCTCAACCGCCTGGTTCCCTCCATCGAACACAATCTGCATCAGGCGCGCATCCGCCAGGAATACCGGGATACCCAATCCGCTTTGCAGGAAAGTCAGGCACGGATGCACGCTTTCATCGCCGACTTGCCAGGTATGGCCTACCAGATACATCTGGATGCGGATGGCAACACCAGATTCCCCTACGTCAGCGAGGGCTGCCATCCTTTGTTGGGAATCGAAGCGCAGGAGTTAACGGCGACACCCGGTCTGCTCGATGAAATGCTGCACCCGGAAGACGCCGCCGGCTACCGAAGCAGCATGCTGCATTCCGCCGAACATCTGACCTTCTGGAACTGGGAAGGACGCCTGCACACCCATCCCACCGGCGAGATCAAATGGATCAACCTGCGCTGCAGCCCGCGCCACGCCGAAGAGGGTGTGCTGTGGGAAGGCATCATGCTCAATATCACCCAGAGCAAGATGGATGCGGCCGATCTGGCCAGTTCGAAACAGCAATTGCACGAGTTGTCCGCCCACATCGAGGACGTGCGCGAACAGGAACGCATTGCCATTGCACGCGAGGTGCATGACGAGCTGGGCAGCCTGCTCACCGCCACCAAACTGGATATCGCATGGTTGTGCAGCCACCTCAAGGACGAACCCAAGCTGGCAAGCAAGGCCAAGGATATCGAGTCGCTCATCGACAAATGCACCCGCGGCGCGAGCAACATTTCGCGCAGCCTGCGACCGAGCGCCCTCGACACCTTCGGCATCATTGCAGCCATCGACAATGAAATGCAGGAATTTGCCCAGCGTACCGGCATCACGTGCGACTTCGCGCACAGCGAAGAAACCCTGGAACTTGCACCGCGCATTGCCATCTCGCTGTTCCGCATCCTGCAGGAAGCGCTGGCCAACATCACCAAACATGCCCAATCCACGCAAGTCAACATCTCTCTTGTACACAACGGGCCTGTGGTCGAATTGATCATCAGCGACAACGGGTGCGGCATCCGCGATGCGGACCGCGCCAAGCCGCGCTCCTTTGGTCTGCGCGGCATCTTCGAGCGTGTCGCCCACTTCGGCGGCGAAGCCAAACTGCACAGCGCGCCCGGGCAGGGCACCACACTATCCGTGCAACTGCCCTGCCGCTATGATCAGACAATCCCTCCCGAGCTACAGCACGCCCTGTTCGATTAGGGCCCCCACCACCATGATCAAAGTACTTATTGCCGATGACCACGAACTCATCCGCCGCGGATTGAAACAACTGCTGGATGATACCGACGACCTGCGTGTCACCGGCGAAGCCGACAGCGGCATGGAAGCCGTCACCATGATTCGGGCCAACAACTATGACGTCGTGCTGCTCGACATCAGCATGCCGGACAAGCACGGCATCGATGTGCTGAAGCAGATCAAGACCACTCACCCCAACCTGCCCGTGCTGATTTTGAGCATGCATCCGGAGGAACAATACGCCCTGCGTTCCATGAAGACCGGTGCAGCCGGTTACCTCAACAAGCAGAGTGCCCCGGCACAACTGGTCACCGCCATTCGCCAGGTCGCCCAAGGCAAGAAATACATCAGCAGCGAACTGGCACAACAACTGGCGAACGGCCTGTCGCAGGGCTACCAGGAACTGACACACCAGACACTCTCCAACCGCGAATACCAGACATTGTGCCTGCTGGGACAGGGCAAGAAATTGAGTGAAATGGCCGAGATCATGTCGCTCAGCCCCAAGACCGTCAGCGTCTATCGTCTGCGTCTGCTGGAAAAAATGAAGCTGAAGACCAATGCCGAGGCGATTCACTACGCGATCACCAACCATCTGATTGATTGAACTGTTACTGAAAAAGTGATTTGCGGCACAACTCGGCATCTGTTCACTGCTTTGCCCAGCCCGGCGTCACCGATAATTCACCCCGGGACAGAACACAGGAAGTCACGCCACCACCATGAGCAACCACAAAAATCCAAGCCACTCCACGGATGAAACAGCAGCTGCCAAGCCGCTCAACTGGGCCAAGCTCATCGGTAACGTGTTGCACCAGCTGGATACCCCGCACAAAGGCATCACGCTCACCCGCAAAAAGGACGGGCTTGAAGTCGTGCTCAACCGTTTTGGCGCCAAACCCGAAGTCCTGTTCGAAAAGCTCACCGCCTTGCAGCAATCCTGGGGGGCCGCGGGTGCCGATAGCGGCATGCTGGTTGCCGCACTGCCGAATGAAACTCCCCGCACCACCGAAAATACACCTGCCGCTACCGCAGCCGCTGCTGCCGCCGCGGGCACCAACGCCAGCTCCGCCATCCTGCAACAGTTGCGTGAACTGCTGGCACAGTCGCTGGAAAACACCCTGTCCTCCCATCCGGAACTGACCGACGAAATCCGGCAACTGGCGGCAATGGTGCGCGCGACCACTGACCCGGCGCGCGTCAATGAGCTCGCCAAACCGCTGCGCCAGTTCTGGCTCAAGCTCGAACTGCGCGGCGGCGACAAAGTCAAGATTCAGGAAGGGCTGATGCGCCTGTTGCGCCTGCTGGTGGAAAACGTGAGCGAGCTGGTGTCCGACGACGAATGGGTGCACGGCCAGATCAGCGCCCTGCAGGAAATCATCGCCCAGCCGCTGGACAAGCGCTCCATCGCCGATGCCGAACGCAGCCTGCGCGAAGTCATCATCAAACAGGGCGCCCTGAAGCAAAGCCTGAATGATGCCAAAACCACCCTGAAAAGTCTGATGACCACCTTCATCGACCGCTTGGGCAACCTTACCGAGAGCACCGGCGAATATCACCAGAAAATCGAGGGCTACAGCCAGAAGATCAGCAAAAGCAACAATCTCACCGACCTCAGCCATCTGCTCGACGACATCATGCAGGACACCCGGGTCATCCAGGCCAGCGCCCTGCGCTCGCACGAGGAATTGCTCATCACCAAAAAACAGGCGGACGAAGCGGAAGGCCGTATCCGGGAACTGGAGCAGGAGCTGATGCAAGTCAGCGAACTGGTGCGCGAAGACCAGCTGACCGGTGCACTGAACCGGCGCGGTCTGGACGAAGTGGCAGATGTCGAACTCAAACGGGCGGACCGCAACAAGACACCGCTCAGCTTCGCCCTCATCGATATCGACAATTTCAAAAAACTGAACGACACCTTGGGACACCAGGCCGGCGACCGCGCCCTCACCCACCTGACCAAGGTTATCAAAGAGACATTGCGCCCGACCGATGCAGTGGGGCGTTATGGCGGCGAGGAATTCGTCATCATCCTGCCGGATACCAGTCTGGAAGCGGCGGTGGAAACCATCCAGCGCCTGCAACGCGACCTGACCAAAAAATTCTTCCTGCACAACAATGAAAAAATCCTGGTCACCTTCAGTGCCGGGGTAGCCCTGCGCGGCGAGAGCGAAGACCAGGAAGATTTGCTGGGACGTGCCGATAAAGCCATGTATCAGGCCAAACAGGCCGGCAAGAACCGCGTAGTTGCCGCTACCTGACCGCACCCGTTCAAATTCCCCTAAAGTTTTCCCCGCACTCTCCGATAACTGGTTCAACGTTGGTTACTGCGCAACTAAAAACAGGCAACCGGCGTAAGCGGCCAATGGCCGTGTGAACGAATCAGACCAAGGAGAACTAAAATGGCTGCCATTATCAATACCAACGTCGCATCGCTGAATTCACAGCGCAACCTGACATCTTCCCAGAGCGCACTGGCAACATCCCTGCAACGCTTGTCTTCCGGTCTGCGCATCAACAGCGCAAAGGACGACGCGGCGGGCTTGGCGATTTCTGAACGTTTTACCACACAGATTCGCGGCATCAACCAGGCAGCCCGCAATGCCAATGACGGCATCTCGCTGGCGCAAACCGGTGAAGGTGCACTGGGCGAGTTGACCAGTAATCTGCAGCGTATCCGTGAATTGGCAGTGCAATCCGCCAACGCCACCAACTCGGCATCGGATCGCGCCGCGCTGAATCTCGAAGTCCAGCAGCGCCTGGCCGAGATTGACCGCACCGCCAACCAGACTTCCTTCAACGGCCGCAAGATCCTCGACGGTTCGTTCGGTTCCGCCTCGTTCCAGATCGGCGCCAATGTCGGCGAAACCATCAGTGTGGGCCTTTCCACCAGCATGCGCCAAAGTGCCATCGGCGCGGTGGCGACCGCAACCTCGGTTGACTTGAGCACGGTGATTTCTGCCGGTACGCCCGCAGTGACCGGCTCTGCCGCCACTTACACCATTGACGCGACTAATCTCATTGCCGACTACAGCACTGTCACGGGTACTGCCGGCGTGTCCGCCGTCCAATTTGCTGCAGGTGAACCAGTGGTTGGAGAGAGTGTTACCGTCAACGGTGTGGTCTTCACCTTTGCCGACTCAGCGGGTGCCAGCACGGTCGATAGCGCAACCGCCGTTACCGTCAATGTCGACATAACCGGCAGCGTTTTGACTGCGGCTGATGCGAGTGCTGCCATGAAGGCCGCATTCGACCTCGCCAAGACGGATGCTGGCGCGGCAGGCACAGGCGCCGCATTGGCCTCGGTCGGCGCTATCGATGATACAACCGATACCGTAACTTACACTGACACCCAGACAGCTACCGCGATGACCGTGACGGAATCAGGTGCTGCAACCGTTACGCATACTACGCCCGCCGTTGCCGATAACACCACAGCCAACAAGACCTTCACCATCACCGATCCTGAAGCCCATGCGATCACCGTGACACTGGATAGCAACATCACCAGTGCAGCCGATTTCCTGGCGGCCATCACCGGCGCAACAGGGTATGGTGCAGCCACCTTCACCGCAGCTGCAGGTACTGGCAACAACATCGTCATTACCGACGGTTCTAACTTTACCGGCAGCTTTGCCATCGGCGGTGCCAATGCCGCGTTGATCACCGCTGAAAATGTGGCCGGTGGTACCGCAGCGGGTGTGGCTGATGAGGCCGAAGTGCTGGCAAACACCGTCACCGTTGCCGACGACTTCACCATCACCATCGACGGTACAAACTACGCAGTGGCCAATGCCACCTATTCCACCCAGCAATCCCTGGTGGATGCGGTCAACACCGCGCTGGGCGGCAACGGTTACGCCTCGCTGGATGCCACCACCAATGTGATGTCCCTCACTTCAGGTCAAGACATCAGCTTCACCGGTGCCACGGCCACCACCACCCTGACTTTGGCCGATGCAACAGCTTCCGGCAGTCTGGCGACTGTGGACGTGTTGA
Source organism: Gallionellaceae bacterium UBA6222 (assembly GCA_002421915.1). Classification (GTDB taxonomy): domain Bacteria; phylum Pseudomonadota; class Gammaproteobacteria; order Burkholderiales; family Gallionellaceae; genus Sideroxyarcus. Next base: position 8,286 of record DISA01000047.1, on the reverse strand, counting down.
GCCTGGCGAATGCCAATGACACGATGCAGCGTGTCGATGCGGCATTGAGCAGCGTGAGCACCATGCGCAGCACCTTCGGCGCGATCCAGAACCGCTTCGAGTCCGTGATCTCGAGCCTGGCCGCCACTTCGGAAAACCTGACTGCTTCACGCAGCCGGATCCAGGATGCGGACTTTGCGGCAGAAACGGCGCAACTGACCCGCAACCAGATCCTGCAACAAGCGGGCACCGCGATGCTGGCACAAGCGAACCAGTTGCCGAACACGGTTCTGACGCTTCTGCGCTAAGCGGGCAAGGCGAAATAACCCCGGCCGGGAAACCGGTCGGGATTTTGAGATAAAGGAGAGGCAAAATGCTCATCCAGAATATTGGTAACACGACCCAGGCTGCACCGCCTGCCAGGCTCACCAGCGATGGCGCGCCCAGTGTCGCTGTCGCTACTCAGCCCGCCCTATCGCCCGATTCACTGAAGGCCGCCGGCAAACCGGCTGCCGAACAGCAGGCTTCTGCCGAGCAGATCAAAAGCGCGGTGGAAAATATCAACCAGGCACTGAAACAATCCAACAAGAATCTGGAATTCAGTATCGACGAAAGCACGAATAAACAGGTGTTCAAGTTGACGGATGCGGAGACCGGCGATGTGATCCGCCAGTATCCGACCGAGGAAATGTTGTCGATTTCACGTGCGATAGACCAGGTGCAGCAGGGTTTGTTGTTGAAACAAGAGGCGTGATCCCCGGCTAATCGGGGATTTGACGGTTGCAGTGAGTTGTATAGTTGGAACGTCGGGATGAATCCCGACCTATGGGGAGTGTACTTTTCATAGGCCGGGGTTTAACCCGACAGGGTTTCGTTGATGTTGCAGATCGGGCTTTGGCCCAACATGCCGGGTTAAAACCCAACCTGCATTCGGGCAGCAAACCACAAGAAAGGCTCCAGGAAAAATCATGGCAACTTCGGCGACGACCTCAACGACCAATCTCGATGTGAACAGCATCGTGACGCAGTTGATGGCGGTCGAACGTCGTCCGGCGACCAATCTGGATGCCAAGGAAGCGGGTTATCAGGCACAGCTTTCCGCCTATGGCAGCATCAAGGGTGCAATGTCCGGTTTTCAGACAGCCCTGCAGGGGCTAAACAGTGTCTCCAAGTTTCAGGCGCTGAAAGCCACTCCTTCCGATACCACCATTTTTTCCGCTTCAGCCACCAGCATCGCGGTGGCGGGCACTTATTCTCTGGAAGTCACCAGTCTGGCGCAGTCGCAGAAGCTGATTGCCGCCGGGCGTGCCAGCAGCAGCGAAGCCATCGGTGCGGGAACCACGACCACAATCAATTTTGATCTGGGCAGCATCAGCCTGGGTGAATCTGGGTCATTCACACCTTATGATGCCGCTGCCGGCACGGGCGGCGCGTACAGCGGCGCCACTTTCACCAGCAATGGCGGCACAGCCAAGAGTATTACCATCGACAGCAGCAATAATTCCCTGCAGGGTATCCGCGACGCGATCAACGCTGCCAAGATGGGGGTCACCGCAACCATCGTCAACGATGGCAGCGATACGCCTTATCGTCTGGCACTATCTTCCGACAGCCTGGGCGTGACGAATAGCATGAAGATATCGGTGAGCGGCGATGCGGACATCGGCAATTTACTGGCCTATGACCCCGCCGGCACCCAGAAGCTGGCCGAAACCGTTTCGGCCAGCAACGCCAATCTCAAGGTGAATGGTGTGGCGGTAAGCAAGGCCAGCAATTCCGTTTCCGATGTGATCCAGGGGGTGACGCTTAATCTGCTCAAGGAAACTGAAGCGGGCAAGCCCGCCAAACTGACGGTGGCACGCGACACGACCACACTCAACAGTTCGATCGCCGGTTTTGTCAAAGCCTACAACGAATTGTCGGGTGTATTAAAAAACCTGTCCGCCTACGATCCGGTAAAAAAAATAGGCGCAGTCCTGCAGGGCGACAGCACAGTGCGCACGTTGCAGACCCAGTTGCGCAACATGCTGAATACGGTGGCGGGCGATTCTTCCAGCACCCTGCGCACACTTTCCGATATCGGGGTGGGCATTCAACTGGATGGCACACTGAAGGTGGATCAGGCGAAACTTGATAGCGCGATGTCGAGCAACTTCAATGAAATAGCCGCGCTATTTACCGGTGACAAAGGTTATGTGACTTCGATGAACGCATGGACAAAATCTGTACTTTCGGACAACGGCGTGCTGGCCGGCCGTACCGAGGGTATCGGCAGAACCATCACGGATATCGGCCGCCGCCGCGATGCATTTGAAGCACGCATGGTAACCGTCGAGAAACGCTACCGCGCCCAATTCACCGCGCTGGATGTCATGTTGAGCAACATGAACCAGACCAGCCAGTATCTGACACAGCAACTGGCAAACATCAGCAATTTAAATTAGGAGAACGATCATGAACGCGAGGACTGCCGTTAACGCTTATGCCAAAGTCGGGGTTGAATCCGGTGTGGTTGCAGCCGATCCGCACAAGCTGATCGCCATGCTGTACCAGGGCGCGTTGCTGGCCATCGCCAATGCCAGGAACGGCATGATGCGCAAGGATATTGCGGTGAAAGGGGCGTCGATCTCCAAGGCGATTTCCATTATTGAAGACGGGCTGAATGCCAGCCTGGACAAGAAAGTGGGCGGTGAGCTGGCGCAGAATCTTTCGTCCTTGTACGAATACATTGGCAGACGTCTGCTGCTTGCCAATGTGAATGACGACATGGCCGCGCTGGATGAAGTGGCGGGCCTGCTGAATGATTTGAAGGGCGCCTGGGATGGCATTAAACAACAGACGGGAGCACCCGCCGCATCGGCTGCAGCCGCCGCCCCGGTGATGCCCGTCATCAACCGGCCAGCCGCGCTGGTCTATGGAAGAATGTGAAATGAATCTGATTATCACCGACTATCAGCACCTGTCCGACCTCACCGGCAAAATGCGCGAAGCCGCCGTCGCCGGCGATTGGGACGGTCTGATCGCGCTGGAGAAAATGTGTTCGCAGCAAGTCGCCCGGTTCAAACCGCGCGATGACGTTCCTGCCGACGAGTCGGCACGCCGGCAAAAAGCGGCACTCATTCACAAGATGCTCGCCGACGACAAGGCGATTCGCGAACAAACCGAACCCTGGATGCGCCAGCTGCAACAGATCATGCAAAGTGCACGCAGCGAGCAGCGCCTGCAAAACGCCTATCTGGCGCAGGGTTAACACCTGTGCGATGAGCCATGCCGCCGGCCGACCTGCTCACCGCCACGCTCAACCGGATCGCGCTCACCGACAATAAACCGCTGATCGCGGGCACTCCCGACCAGAAAAATTCTGCCGCCCTCAAGCTGGAAATCGGCCAGCAAGTGCAGGGCACGGTGCAGGCAAAAGTGGCACCCGACGTATTCCAGGTACGTGTCGCTGACCATACGATACAAATGCAGTTGCCCGCCTCAGTCCGCAGCGGCGATTTGATTGCACTGCGCGTCGTTGCGTTGCAACCGCGCCTGACATTTTCCCTCGCCGCTTCCAGCAACCCGCTCTCCACCTCGGAACAACTCGGTTCAATTGCGCGCCTGCTGTCATCGCTGGCGCAACAGCCGCTGCGCCGCGATTATGTGCCGGTGACACAGCGCTCACCCTTGTGGATCAGCCCCCATGAAAGCCCGAACACCGCACAACTGGCGGAAAAATTGCACCTCGCATTGAGCCATAGCGGCCTTTTCTACGAAGCGCACCAGGCACAATGGATCGCCGGCCAGCGCTCGACACCGCAATTGATGCAGGAGCCGCACAATCGGTTGCCCGGTTCGACTGCACCAGCCGAGCCTGGCGCATCCCGCACGAGCACCATCCCCGAACAGTTGCAAGCCATTGTGCAGCAGCAGCTGAACACGCTGGAAAACAAGCAGGTGGTATGGCAAGGGCTGGCGTGGCCGGGACAGGAGATGCACTGGACAGTAGGCGAGGAATCCAGCCGGCAACCGGGTGAACGGGCCGACAAAAACTGGTTCACCGAATTGCAGCTGGACCTGCCCACTTTGGGCGGTATCAGTGCACACCTGCGTTTCAACGGCGAAGCGGTGGCCTTCGAGATCGAAGCCAACAGCGCGGCGTCAACACAAAAGCTGACGACAGCCAGTGCACAACTGGCGGAAGCGATGAATGCGCATGGCATACCAGTCCTGCAAACCCTGATTCGGCGCGCACCGGAGACGGCAGCATGAATCCGAACCAACCCCGTCGGGTTGAAACCCGACCCACAGGATGCGGCGCGATGGCTCGCCCGGAATTTTCAAGATGAATGATCCCACCAAGCGCCAGCAAGCTGTCGCCCTCGCCTATCGCAACGGCGAAAGTGCACCGCGCGTGGTTGCCAGCGGACGCGGCCTGATCGCGCAGGCGATCATTGAGCGCGCCCACCAGCACGGGGTCTATGTGCACGAGTCGGAGGAGCTGGTCGCTCTGCTGATGCAGGTTGAGCTGGACCAGCACATCCCGCCCGCGTTGTATCTGGCCGTGGCTGAACTGCTGGCCTGGCTATACCGATTGGAACGGGGGGAAATCCCCGTTATTCTGCGCTCTGCCCCGCCACACCGGCCTTTATCATCCTGATACTCGCCCCAATTCGGTTTCCGCCATGCGCAACAAAGAAGTGCCGCTCAAAATCGAGGTTGTGACCCGTGATGAAGAAAACGATTTCATCCTGCACCACCCGAAAGAAATCCTGGCTGTGTTGCGTGATATCGTCGCGCGGCAAAGCCGTGTCGCGCTGTATTACAACGAGGACAACAGCATGGTGCTGACCCTGTTGCTGGCGGCGGATGAAACCGGGGTATGGGTGGATGCCGCCGCCAGTCCGCGCGACAACCGCCATATCGAGCAGAGCCGCCGCATCATCTTCGTCAGCACACACAACCAGGCCAAAGTGCAGTGGGTTTCCAGCGAAGTCACACAGGGCCTGTTTCAAAACATGCCTGCTTTTTTTCTGCCCTTGCCGCACAAATTACTGCGCCTGCAACGGCGCAATTATTACCGTTTACTCAGCAGTGAACCGGATGCGCTCAAGTGCCATATCCACGCTCACCCGCAACCCGCGCGTACCCGCCATGCAATGACCATCATGGATTTGAGCATTGGCGGATTGGCGCTGGTCTGCGTGGAAGACGATATCCGGCTGCAGGTTGGCAAACGCTACACGGACTGTGAGATCGACCTGCCCGGCATCGGCACTATTCATCCGGTGATCGAAGTGAAAAGCCTGTTCGAAGTAACCGACCGTGACGGCGAGGTCAAACGCCGCGCCGGGTGTGAATTCCGCCAGCTGGACGGCGACACCGTGATGAAGCTGCAACGCTATGTGGCGCAGATGCAGTTGCAACAACTGGCGCAGAAAAACCTCGGCAAATAGGTTTGCATCGGTTTTGTGGGTCGGGTTTCAACCCGACAAGCCCTGAAACACGTACCACCATGCACTCAAGGTGAAGAAGGAAAGCAGGAGCCCCACCGCCACCATCAGATTCGCCAGCGGCGGATCCAGATCATGTTCGCTCGCCACGATGGCGGCAGTGATCATCGGCGGCATCGCCGCCTCGAACAAGGTGACCTGAATCGCCAATCCCTGCGCACCGAGCAGTTGCACATACAACAACCAGACAAGCAGCGGAGCGAGAATCAGCTTGAAACCCAACCCCAGGGCCAGATTGCGCCGATGCTCGGCAATATGCCCCAGGCGCAACTGCATCCCCACCGACAGCAAAGCCAGCGGCGCCAGCGTGTCGCCCAGACGCTTCAGTAAACCGGAAAACCAGTCGGCGTATTCAAGCGGGATCAGCAGCAAAGCAATGGCCAGCGAAATAAACGGTGGAAAAAATGCGATGCGTTTGAAAATCTGTACTGCCGTCGGCCTGCCGGAGGAATAGATTCCCGCGACAGTGATACCCAATACAGAGAGTGCCAGGAACGATCCGAGCTGGTCCGCGATGATAGCGGTGGTTAAACCTTCCTTGCCGTAGAACGCCTCGACCATCGGCAAACCGAAGAAGGAGGTGTTGCCCAGCCCGCCAGTCAGCATCAACGCACCGGTGGTGGCGCGCGACAGTTGCAGCCAGCGTCCCAGCAGCCAGAAAAATCCCGCCGCCAGGCCAAATACCAGCCATGCCATCGCTGCAATCAGCACGACGTCACCGGATATTTTAAGTTCATGGACGTAGAGCAGCGTTAGTGCAGGCAGGGAAACATGGATGATGAAACTGTTCAGCGTTGCGGGCGCGTTGTCCGGTATACGTTTGAAGCGGCGCAGCAGCATGCCGGCGATGAAACACAGAACGAGCAGAAGAAGGTTGTTCATGGCGCCCCGCCGGGGTGACGGTTTTACTTATTGCGGTATGTTGGCCGAAATGTAAGCCTTCAGCTTCGCCACATTCGCCTCCATCTCCACATAGCGTTGCGGCAATTCTTCGATACCAACCATGGATGCGGGACGCTCGGGTTCACGCCCCAGTGCTTCATGGATAGTCTCGGCGAATTTGGCGGGCAAAGCGGTCTCCAGACAGATCAGCGGCAGGCTGGGGCGGCGCTGCTCCAGTCCGACCTTGAGGCCGTCAGCAGTATGTGGATCAATCATCACACCATATTCTTCCCATATTTCACGGATAGTCTTCAAACGATCCGGATGTGTGCTCTTGCCAGAAGCGAAATGAAACTTGGGAAGTTCGTCCCAATATGTTGTGCCTTTGAGTTCAAATGCAGCAACATTTGCCAATCCCCTGCGTATGTCAACCCTGCTCCAAAATTCGCGCACCTTGGCGGCATCGCGGCCGACCAGATCGAACACGAAGCGCTCGAAGTTGCTCGCTTTGGAGATATCCATCGAAGGGCTGCTGGTCTCGTAGGTATTTCCTGAACCCCGTGGACAATAGACACCAGTCCGGAAAAATTCATCCAGCACGTCGTTCTCATTGGTGGCGAGGATCAACTGCCCGATGGGCAATCCCATCATGCGCGCGATATGACCGGCGCAGATATTGCCGAAGTTCCCGGATGGCACCGAGAAGGCGACCTGCTCGTCGTTGGATTGCGTCGCGGCGAAATAACCTTTGAAGTAATACACCACCTGCGCGCACACACGTGCCCAGTTGATCGAGTTGACCGTGCCGATCTTGTGTGCGGCCTTGAACGTGTGGTTGTTGGAAACATCCTTCACCATATCCTGCGCATCGTCGAACATGCCGTTGATCGCGATGTTGTGGATGTTAGGGTCTTGCAGCGAATACATCTGCGCACGCTGGAAGGGACTCATCAACCCGTGCGGCGACAGCATGAACACGCGCACNNCGGATGCCGCGCTTGCCGCGCATCGCGTATTCGGCGGCGGAGCCGGTGTCGCCGGAAGTCGCGCCGAGGATATTCAACTCTTCGTTCTGCTTCGCCAGTGCATACTCGAACAGGTTGCCCAGCAACTGCATCGCCATATCCTTGAACGCCAGCGTCGGTCCGTTGGAGAGTTCGAGGATGTATACATTGTCATCCAGCTTGCGCAACGGTGTGATCTGCGTCGCGTCGGAATCGCTGCGGCCGTTGCTGTAGACCTCGGCGGTATAGGTCTTGCTGACGATGGCCTTCAGGTCGGCCGCCGGAATATCGGTCGCGAACTTGGACAGCACCGCGAATGCCAGATCGGCATAAGACAGATTGCGCCAGGCATCCAGTTCCTCGCGCGTCACCTGCGGATATTTTTCCGGCAGATACAGCCCGCCATCGGGGGCAAGACCGCCCAGCAGAATCTCGGTGAAAGTTTTGGCGGGCGCGTTGCCGCGTGTGGAGATGTATTTCATCAGTAGCTCACTTCGACTAATCCCCCCTTCCTTGCAGGGAGAGGGCTAGGGAAAGGGTGGAAACTCTGCTTCCCTCTCCCCCGGCCCCTCTCCCGCCAGCGGGAGAGGGGAGTTGGTTTACTTGCCCAGCTCTTCCATCCGCAGCTTGGTCACCTTGCCTGCCACCACGCCCAGCTTCTCGATCTTCACGATCGCCGCGTTGATGCGCTTTTCGCGTGTCTGGTGGGTCAGCATGATGAGGTCGGCTTGAGGCTCGCCTTCGCCCGGTTCCTTCTGGATCACGGCACCGATGGAGATCTGTTCGTCGGCGAGGATGCGCGTGATGTCGGCCAGCACGCCGGGCTTGTCCTCCACGCGCAGGCGCAGGTAGTAACTGGTTTCGACCTCGGACATGGGCAGGATCGGCGTGTCTTCCATCGCATCGGGCTGGAAGGCCAGGTGCGG
>DISA01000024.1 GCA_002421915.1 Gallionellaceae bacterium UBA6222 | reverse complement strand
TGTCTAGTTAATCGGGGTCGATTCAAACCGACCGCCGTCAGCAGCGCGAAACGACACCAGGAAAAGCATCTCGCCTCAGTGGTTTCGTCATCGTTGCCATTCACAGCCTAAGACCTTCTAAACCCCAAGTGCTTGGCTATTGTGCCAAACCTACATAGACATTTTGCACGTCATCATCCTCGTCAATCGCCTCAAGAAAAGCTTCCACTTCTTCACGCTCGGTATCGCTGGCGATGGTGACAGGATTCTTCGGACGATAACCAATCAAAGCGGAGGTGACAGTGAAACCTTGTGCGGGCAATGCCTTGCACACCGCATCCAGATCAGTTGGTTCAGTGATAAACAGCATCGCCCCTTCGCCTGAAGGTTCCAGGTCTTGCGCGCCAGCTTCGATTGCGGCGGCTTCGGGATCTGCATCTTTGGAGTTGGGGGTCGCTTCAATCATGCCAACGTGATCAAAATCCCACGACACGGACCCTGGCGCACCGAGCTGCCCCTTGCGGAACAGCACGTTCATGCTGGACTTGGTGCGGTTGATATTGTCAGACAGGCATTCGACGATGACAGGAACACGATGCGGTGCAAAACCCTCGTACACCAGCGTTTCCATATGCAATGGACCATCTAACAATCCCGCACCTTTTTTAATCGCGCGGTCCAAGGTTTCTTTGGGCATGGATGCTTTTTTGGCTTGCTCGACCACCAGACGCAACCGCGAGTTTGCGCCAATATCCGCGCCGCCTTTTGCCGCCACCATGATTTCTTTGGCTAGCTTGCCGAAAATTTTACCGCGTGCATTTGCCGCCACTTCTTTGTGCCTTGCTTTCCACTGTGCACCCATGTCCGCTCTCTTTTAGTTGTTGCAAAAATTGTTGAGGGCGCATCTTGCCCGAAGTATGGCAATGCGACAACTTGGAGCAGCGCCCGCCATTCCCGCAAAAGCTGGAATCCAGCAAAAAACGAAATGCTCCGCAAAGCGAAGACAGAACCTGAAAGGCATTTTGAATGGAAGCACCGGATTCCGGCCTACGCCGGAATGACAGAGCTGAATGATTCTGAATTACCCGCCATGCGCCACCTCCAAAACCCGCAAGAAATCATTGCCGTATTTTGCCAATTTTGACTGCCCCACGCCGTTGATTTGCCCCAACTCGATCAAATTCTTTGGCTTGCGATTGAGCATATCCAGCAAAGTGCTGTCGTGGAAGATGACGTATGGCGGAACTCCTTGTTCGCGCGCCAACTCCATGCGCTTCGCTTTGAGTGCCTGCCACAATGGATCTTCGTTCGCACCGGCGAACGCCTCGCGCAAACGTGAACTGCGTTCTTTGCTACTGGGGCGCTTCACCGGCTCTGCATCACGGCGTAGCCATACCTCTTGCTCGCCGCGCAACACAGGTCGTGATGTTTCAGTGAGCTTCAATCCGCCGTAGGCTTCCATATCGACGTTGATGAATCCGGCAGCAACGAGCTGGCGATAGACGCCGCTCCATTGCAATTGCGTCAAGTCTTTGCCGATACCGAAGGTTGAAAGTTGCTGGTGGTTGAATTGTTCGACCTTGGGCGTAGCCTTGCCCAGTAGCACGTCGATGAGGTGCGCGACGCCGAAACGCTGGCCGGTGCGATAGACGCAGGATAAAGCCATCTGCGCGGCCTGGGTGGCATCCCAGCTGTCCACCGGTGACAGACAGTTATCACATTCGTTGCACCGGCCCGGATGTTCCTCACCAAAATAGCGCAGCAGGGTCTGGTGGCGACAGGCGGTGGATTCGCAGAAGCCGAGCAAGGCATCAAGCTTTTGCAGTTCGACGCGCTTGCGCCCTTCCGGTGCATCACCGGACAACAGCATCTGGCGCATGGAGACGACATCGCCCAGGCCGTAAGCCATCCACGCGTCCGCGGACAGACCGTCGCGCCCGGCACGCCCGGTTTCCTGATAATAGCCTTCCATGCTCTTGGGTAGATCAAGGTGGGCGACGAAGCGCACGTTTGGCTTGTCGATACCCATGCCAAAGGCGACGGTGGCAACCATGATAACGCCCTCTTCGCGCAGGAATTTTTTCTGATTCTTGCTGCGCGTGGTTGCATCCAACCCGGCGTGGTACGGCAGAGCGTCCCAACCCTGCTCCTTCAGCCACGCAGCGGTCTCCTCCACCTTCTTGCGCGACAGGCAATACACGATGCCTGCGTCGTTGGGATGTTCGGTTTCGAGGAAGGCTTGCAACTGTTGGTGTACGTTGTGCTTCAGCGTGATGCGGTAGCGGATGTTGGGACGGTCGAAGCTGGAAACGAATTGTTGCGCCTGTTCCAGCGCCAGGCGCTCGATGATTTCATGCCGAGTCGGCGCATCGGCCGTGGCGGTGAGCGCGATGCGCGGCACTTCCGGGAAGCGCTCGTGCAATACCGTCAGCGCGCGGTACTCGGGTCGGAAATCATGTCCCCATTGCGACACACAATGGGCTTCGTCAATGGCGAACAGGGCGATGCGGTTGTCCTGATTCAGGTGCTCCAGCAGATTCAGGAATCCCTCCGTCATCAGCCGTTCCGGCGCGACATACAACAGCTTCAGTTCGCCGCACATCACAGACCGCGACACCTCGCGCGCTGAATCAGCGTTCAGACTGGAATTGAGGAAAGCAGCGGGCACACCAAGCTGCTTGAGCGCATCAACCTGGTCCTGCATCAGCGCAATCAATGGCGACACCACAATACCGATACCCGGACGCAGCAGCGCCGGAATCTGGTAACAGAGGGATTTACCGCCGCCGGTCGGCATCAGTACCAGCGCATCGCCACCGCCGGCAACATGCCCGACAATGGCCTGCTGCGCACTGCGGAAAGCGGAATAACCGAACGTGTCGCGCAGGATCTGCTGCGCCGTCTTCTCACTCATGGCAATTCGACAACAATTGAAAGGCGCAAGCTTACCGGATCATACCCGCCACAGGAGCGTTCATTGATGCGCGGTGGTATGATTTGCCGGGAATAGGATTTAACGCCAAGAGGAAATTTCATGTCTATCCGCACTGTTTCATCCCAGCCATTCTCCGATCAAAAACCCGGCACCTCGGGCTTGCGCAAAAAAGTTCCCGTGTTCCAGCAACCGCACTATCTCGAAAATTTCGTGCAATCCATTTTCGACAGCATTGCCGCGCCACATGGCGCGACTCTGGCTCTCGGTGGCGACGGCCGTTTTTACAACCGCACCGCGATCCAGACCATTCTGAAGATGGCGGCAGCCAATGGTTTCGGCAAGGTGATGGTGGGACGTGGCGGCATCCTTTCCACCCCGGCGGCCTCATGCGTGATTCGCAAATACAAGACCTTCGGCGGCATCATCCTTTCCGCCAGTCACAACCCCGGCGGCCCCAAGGAAGATTTCGGCATCAAATTCAATAGCAGCAACGGCGGGCCGGCCACGGAAACAGTAACCGAAGCGATCTTCACCCGAAGCAAGTCCATCACCGGCTACCGCATTTTCGATGCGGCAGATGTGCAGCTCGACACGCCGGGCACTGCCACTTTGGGCGAGATGCGGGTGGAGGTGATCGATCCGGTCAATGACTACGCCGAACTGATGGAATCCCTGTTCGACTTTGCCGCGATACGCGACCTGCTAAAGGGTGGATTTCGCATCAAATTTGATGCCATGCATGCGGTGAATGGCCCGTATGCAAAAGAGATTCTCGAAGCACGACTTGGTGCGCCCACGGGCAGTGTGATGAATGCGATCCCGCTGGAAGATTTTGGCGGCGGGCATCCCGACCCCAACCTGACCTACGCGCATGATCTGGTTGAGATTGTGTATGGCCCCAGTGCACCCGATTTTGGCGCAGCTTCAGACGGGGACGGCGACCGCAACATGATCCTTGGCCGGCAATTCTTCGTGACGCCGTCTGACAGTCTCGCGGTCATTGCCGCCAATGCCACGTTGGCCCCCGGCTATCGCCAGGGTCTGGCTGGTATCGCCCGCTCGATGCCGACCAGCGCGGCGGCCGACCGTGTCGCCCTGGCGCTGCACATCCCATGCTTCGAAACACCGACCGGCTGGAAATTCTTCGGCAATCTGATGGATGCGGGCAAAGTCACGCTGTGCGGGGAAGAAAGTTTCGGCACCGGTTCCAGCCATGTGCGCGAAAAAGATGGTCTGTGGGCCGTGCTGTTCTGGCTCAACATCCTGGCGGTGCGCAAGCAATCGGTTGAAACCATCGTGCGCGAACATTGGGCGAGCTATGGTCGCAACTTCTATTCACGCTACGACTATGAAGCAATACCGACGGAGGGTGCAAACGGCGTGATGCAGCATCTGCGCGGCTGTTTTGCCACACTCGCCGGCAAAAAATTGGGCAAATACACAGTACAAACTTGTGATGATTTCAGCTACACCGATCCGGTGGACGGCAGTGTCAGCCGGAATCAGGGTATCCGCATTCTGTTCAGCGACGGCTCGCGCATCATCTTCCGCCTGTCCGGCACCGGTACAGAAGGCGCAACGTTAAGAGTTTATCTGGAAGCCTATGAAGCGGATGTTTCACGCCATCATCTGGACGCGCAGGAAGCACTGCATGAGCTAATTGAAATCGCCTTGAATATATCCGAACTGCGAACTCGTACCGGACGCGATCAACCCACTGTCATCACTTGACGTTGCCGCCTGCGGAGGGTGCCGCGACGGCTGAAGCTGCAGCGGCGCCCTCAATGATATGAATGAACACTTCACCCCGTTTGATCATGCCGAGTTCACTCCGCGCACGCTCCTCGATGGCGTCGGTTCCGCGTTTCAAATCACGCACCTCCGCGTCGAGTGCCGCGTTGCGCTGCAGCGCCTGCTCATTGATTGATTTCTGGGCTTCAAGTTTCTGATTGACATCCCACACTTTCAACCAACTGCCCTTGCCGAACCATAACGGATACTGCAACAGTACGACGAGGGCAAGCAGGATATAGGTAACGACACGCATCAGCCAATCTGGTAAAAAGCCTCGCGACCGGGATAGGATGCACTGTCACCAAGATCCTCTTCGATGCGCAGGAGTTGGTTGTATTTGGCCATGCGGTCAGAGCGTGACAACGAGCCTGACTTGATCTGCATCACGTTGGTCGCCACAGCTAAATCGGCGATAGTGGAGTCTTCCGTTTCGCCGGAACGGTGAGAAATCACGGCGGTATAACCGGCGCGCTTCGCCATCTCGATGGCGGCGAAGGTTTCAGTCAGCGTACCGATCTGGTTTACCTTGATCAGAATGGAATTGGCGACTCCGCGCTTGATACCCTCACGCAGGATTCTGGTATTGGTCACGAACAAATCATCGCCGACCAACTGAATGATTTTCCCGAGGCGATCGGTCAATGCTTTCCAACCATCCCAGTCGTTTTCGTCCAGCCCATCCTCAATCGAAATAATCGGGTACTTATCCACCCAGCTTGCGTATAGGTCGATCAATTGCAGCGAGGTAAGTTTGAGTCCATCCGCCTTGAGGTGATACATGCCGTCCTGATAGAACTCCGAAGCTGCCGGGTCCATGGCGATCGCCACATCCGTACCCGGCACATAACCTGCGGCCTCGATAGCTTCAACAATAACTTTCAATGCCGCCTCATTGGATCCCAGCGCGGGTGCAAAGCCGCCTTCATCGCCGACCGTGGTGGGTAGGCCGCGCTGATGCAGCAAAGCCTTAAGGGCGTGAAACACTTCGGCACCACAACGCAATGCTTCACGAAAACTCTGTGCGCCCAGTGGAACAATCATGAATTCCTGCATGTCTGCTCCACCCGTGGCATGCGCTCCTCCGTTGATAACGTTCATCATTGGCACCGGCATCTCCATGCGCGCCGCACCACCAAGATAGCGATACAGCGGCAAACCGCTTTCTTCGGCGGCCGCACGCGCCACCGCCATAGATACCGCCAGAATGGCATTTGCACCAAGACGCGATTTGGTGTCGGTACCATCCAGTTCGATCATCGTCTGATCAATGAATGCCTGCTCCGCCACATCGAGACCGATAATTGCTTCAGCGATCTCGGTGTTCACATTCTCAACCGCCTTCAGCACCCCTTTGCCCAAATAGCGTTGTTTGTCGCCATCACGCAATTCGATCGCCTCTTTCTCGCCGGTAGATGCACCGGAAGGCACGGCTGCACGCCCCATCACACCCGACTCCAATAACACATCCGCTTCAACGGTCGGGTTACCACGGGAATCCAAAATTTCACGCGCCACGACATCAACGATTGCACTCATCTCTTTTCCTTTGCTCACAAACTCTTCAAGTTAACGTTCTCTTCAATAAAACCTTGCTGCTTCACCAGTGCGTCCAGCGCCTTGAGTGTTTGCAACAATTCCTGCAGGTGTTCCAACGGAAATGCATTGGGGCCATCCGACATTGCTTTTGCGGGATCAGGGTGTGTTTCCATGAACACACCTGCCACACCGGCTGCGATTGCTGCACGCGCCAATACGGGGACGAATTCACGCTGGCCACCACTAGCCGTTCCCTGCCCACCAGGCAACTGCACCGAATGCGTGGCATCAAACACCACCGGACAGCCGGTCTCGCGCATCACCGCCAGTGAGCGCATGTCTGACACCAGATTGTTATAGCCGAACGAGGCGCCGCGCTCGCACACCATGATATTGTCGCCACCGCTCACTTCACGCGCCTTGTCCACCACGTTCTTCATATCCCACGGCGACAAGAACTGGCCTTTCTTGATGTTCACCGGCTTGCCGGATTTCGCCACGGCATGGATGAAATCCGTCTGGCGGCACAGGAATGCCGGCGTCTGCAACACATCGACCACTGCCGCCACTGCCGCAATCTCATCTTCGTTATGCACATCGGTCAACACGGGAACACCAATCTGTATTTTTACCTTTTCCAGAATCTTCAAACCGGCTTCCATGCCAAAGCCGCGAAACGTCTTGCCCGAGCTGCGGTTAGCTTTGTCGTAGGAAGATTTATAGATGAATGGAATACCAAGTTTCTGGCAAATCTCTTTCAATTGGCCCGCCGTATCCAGCGCCATCTGTTTGGATTCGATCACGCAAGGCCCGGCAATCAGAAACAATGGCTGATTTAAGCCAACATCAAAGCCACACAATTTCATGCTCCCTCCTTGCGCTTGACGGCGGCCTCGACATACGCCTTGAACAGCGGATGCCCGGCACGCGGCGTGGAGGTGAATTCGGGGTGAAACTGCACACCCACAAACCAGGGATGCAGGGTCTGCGGCAACTCCATCATCTCCGGCAAATCTTCGGAGGGGGTGCGCGCGGAAATAATCAATCCGTTCTTCTCCAGCGCGGGAACATAATGGTTGTTCACTTCATAGCGATGACGGTGACGCTCATTCACTTCATCGCCATAGATTCGGTGTGCCATCGTGCCGGTTTTAACCGGACAACGCTGCGAGCCGAGTCGCATGGTGCCTCCCATATCAGAATCGGCACTACGCTTCGCCACCTTGCCGTCACGATCAAGCCATTCAGTAATCAGTGCCACTACAGGATGTTCTGTTTCAAGATCGAATTCGGTACTGTTCGCATCACTCATGCCCGCCACGTCACGCGCATACTCAATCACGGCGAGTTGCATGCCAAGACATATACCCAAGTAGGGAATTTTGTTCTCGCGGGCATAACGAATCGCCGCGATCTTGCCTTCCGTCCCGCGCACACCAAAACCACCCGGCACCAGGATTGCGTCCAGATTTTCCAGGCAGCCTACACCTTCGGTCTCAATGATTTCAGAATCCAGATACTCGATGTGAACACAAGTGGATGTATGGATGCCCGCATGGCGCAAGGCTTCGATCAATGACTTGTATGACTCTGTCAGTTCGGTATATTTGCCAACCATACCGATAGTGATCTGGTGATGTGGATTCTCTTGTGCGGCAATGAGTTTCTGCCATTCCGAAAGATCCGCCGGTGGTGCGTTAAGTGCCAACTCTTCGCAGATGATGCGATCCAGCCCTTGCTCGTGCAACATTTGTGGAATCTTGTAGATACTATCCACGTCCCACATCGAAATCACACTGGCTTCGCGCACGTTTGAAAACAAAGATATCTTGGCACGCTCATCATCCGGAATGCGGCGGTCGGCACGGCATATCAATGCAGTGGGGAAGATACCAATCTCACGTAATTTCTGCACACTGTGCTGCGTTGGCTTTGTCTTCAACTCACCTGCGGTGGCGATGTACGGCACCAGCGTCAGATGGACATATGCCACTTGCTGGCGCCCCATACGCAAACCCATTTGGCGCGCAGCCTCAAGGAATGGCAACGACTCGATGTCACCGACCGTGCCGCCGATCTCGACGATAGCCACATCTGCCTTGCCATCGAGAGAGGCCGCAGCGCCCCGTTCGACAAAAGCTTGAATCTCATTGGTGATATGCGGGATCACTTGCACCGTCTTGCCCAGGTATTCCCCGCGGCGCTCCTTGCGGATCACGCTCTCATATATCTGGCCGGTGGTGAAATTATTGGCTTTGCGCATCTTGGCCGAGATGAAGCGCTCGTAGTGCCCCAGATCCAGATCAGTCTCGGCGCCGTCTTCAGTAACAAAAACCTCGCCATGTTGAAACGGACTCATCGTGCCCGGATCGACATTGATATACGGGTCCAGCTTGAGCATTGTGACTTTGAGGCCACGCGACTCGAGAATGGCCGCAAGTGAAGCGGCGGCGATGCCTTTTCCCAAAGAAGAGACAACGCCGCCGGTAATAAAGATGTACTTGGTCATGGACCGCGATTGTATCGTAAAACGAAGGTGCTCTCAAAAGAAGAAACACAAAACAACAAAGCCCTCACGAGGAGGGCTTTATTGTTTATAAGGAGTCTGACGATGACCTACT
>DISA01000078.1:20270-20442 GCA_002421915.1 Gallionellaceae bacterium UBA6222 | reverse complement strand
AAGCGGTATTGCAGCATCACCGATAAACGTCCGTATGCGGGAGTGGAAGGTGCGGCCACCATGCGCTCGACCACTTCGTTTTGCAGCATGAAATACATGTCCGATATACGCGCGGCGTACCCGGCAAAATGAAACAGCAAGGGTGATGAGATGTTGTAGGGCAGATTGCCGA
>DISA01000078.1:0-20246 GCA_002421915.1 Gallionellaceae bacterium UBA6222 | reverse complement strand
GTCTTCAGGCGCGCAATGATGTCGCGGTCGATCTCCACCACATGCAATTTGTGCAGATGCTGCAACAACGGGCGGGTCAGTGCGCCCAGACCGGGGCCGATCTCTACCATGTTGTCATCGGCCGCCGGACAAATCGCCCGCACGATGTCGGCGATGATGGTTTGGTCAACGAGGAAATTCTGGCCAAAGGATTTTTTGGCTTTATGCATGGGAGAACAATCCACCACAGATATACAGAGACACAAAGAACGGCAAAAACAGGTGTGGTTTTTTGTGCTGCACTATGCGGCTCATGCCGGTTTTCCTCTGTGTCTCTGTGTCTCTGTGGTGAAACGGTTTTCGCACTTCGCCATTTCCGTTGCCACTTTGATCGCTTCCAGCAGACTGCCGATTTCAGCCTTGCCTGTGCCCGCCAGATCGAGTGCGGTACCGTGATCGACCGAGGTGCNNGGCAGGCCCTGGTCGTGGTACATCGCCAGCACCGCGTCACACTCGCGCAAACGATGTGCAGCAAACAGGGTGTCCGCGGGCAATGGCGGACTGACGTCGAAACCCTCAGCGCACAACTTGTCCAGCACCGGGATCATCACCTCGATCTCCTCGCGCCCCAGATACCCGCCCTCACCCGCATGCGGATTCAATCCGGCCACCAGGATGCGCGGATTTTCAAGGCCGAAGCGCCGTTGCAGGTCGCGTCGCAGGATGCGCAGAATGCTTTCCAGCAACGGCGCGGTAATCGCATCCGCCACCTCGCGCAGCGGCAGGTGGGTGGTGGCCAGCGCGACGCGCAAGCCTTTGCCGGCAAGCATCATCACCACCTGCGGGGTATGCGTCAGTTCGGCAAGAAATTCGGTGTGCCCGGTGAATGG
This sequence comes from Gallionellaceae bacterium UBA6222, assembly GCA_002421915.1. Lineage (GTDB taxonomy): Bacteria > Pseudomonadota > Gammaproteobacteria > Burkholderiales > Gallionellaceae > Sideroxyarcus. The sequence goes on along the minus strand of DISA01000078.1, from coordinate 19,377 downwards.
AATACCGGCTTCGTTGATGATGCCCTTGTGAACCGGCGCAGTGACCATGCCTGAGAATTCGCCGGATGCGCAACCCTGCACGGCACGGCGCAAGGTTTCCAGCACATAGCGCGCATTGGCCGCATCCAGCCGGCCCGCCTGCGCGGGTTGCGCTAGGGGCACATGCAACACACTCAATTTGCCCACGAAGTGTGGCACGTCCGGTGTGTAGTCATGGAACTGAACCGCAAACCCAAGCTGCGTCGCACGCTGTTGCAGCAACCCCTTGTCGGCAATGATCACCAGCGGCAGGGCAAGGCGCACCAGTTGCAGGCAAAGTTCCGGTCCGATCCCTGCCGGTTCGCCGCTGGTGATGACGATGGGTGCGCCCACCTACCCTCTCCTCAATCCTCTCCCGCACGCGGGAGAGGAAGCGAACGAGATCGCCACGCGCTGATCGCGTATCATCACTCGCGATATTCGATGAAAGCCCGGTCGCGCAACTGGCGCAACCAGTCCTGGTAGGCCTCATCCGACTTATAGGCACGAATGGCGTTGCGTGCCTGCTGTTTCTTTTGCTGCTCGCTGACATCGGCATTGCGCCGTTCGAGCACCTGGATCAAATGCCAGCCGAATCCGGATTTCACCAGCCCGCTGATTTGTCCCTCTTTCAATGCGTTCATTGCCTTTTCAAACTCGGGCACCGTCTCTTCCGGGGAAATCCAGCCGAGTTCGCCGCCCTGCGCCGCACTGCCGTCTTCCGAATGCAGCCGTGCCTGTTCGGCAAAATCAGCACCCGCATCGATGCGCTGCTTGATCTCCTGCAAACGGGCGCGCGCCTCACTTTCAGAGACCAGCTCGCTGGTCTTGATCAGGATATGGCGCGTGTGCGTCTGCGTAATAAATACCGGTGCATTGGTGTCGCGCCGGTCGATCAGCTTGAGAATGTGGAAGCCGCTGGGACTGCGCAGAATGTCGCTTAATTGCCCGGGTTGCATGTTTGCCAGTGCATCCGCGAACAGCCCGGGCAATTCGTTGCGTGGCCGCCAGCCAATCACCCCTCCCTGCAGCGCATCCCTGGCATCGGAATAGCCCGCCGCGACCTGCGCAAACTCGGCGCCGGCGCGTAATTTTTGCAGCGCCTCTTCCGCGCGGCGTTGCAAACCGCGCAGATTTTCGGCAGTCGCCTGTTCCGGCACCACAATCAGAATGTGCGAAAGTTGCAGTTGTTCACCCCTTTGACCCTGCTTGGCCCTGGTATCGAGATAAGCCTCGATGTCGCTGTCGCTGATGAACAGTTTGCTGTCAACCTCACGCTCGCGTAACCGCACCGACAGCATTTCGCCGCGTATCTCCTCGCGAAACTGGTTGAATTCGATTCCGTCCTTTTCCAGCTTGGAGCGGAATGCAGCGAGTGAATCAAAGTTATTCTGTTGCGCGATACGTTGCAGCGCATTTTCCACCTGCACATCATCCACTTGCACGCCACTCTCCCTGGCAAATTGCACTTGCAGTTTTTCCTGGATCATTCGTTCCAACACCTGCTTTTCCAGATTTCCGCGTTCGGGCAGCTTAGTTCCCTGTCTTTGCAGTTGCTGCACCACGACCTGCATGCGTTGCACCAGCTCCAGCCGGGTAATGACATCGTCGTTGACCACGACGTGCACGGCATCGATTATGGTAGGCGGCGTCCCGGCCAGCGCCGGATTGGCACAAACCGTACACAGCAACAGCGTCAGGATTCTTTTGTTCGGCATGAGTTCTTTCAATAGATGGAAATCAATGCAAGCCTTCGACCGGGTTGGCGAGGGTAGTTGCATTCAGTTTGGAATAGCCCGGCACGCTATCGCGCAAAGCATCAAGCGGGTCGGAGCCAATCTGGACCAGATCGTTCAGTTCGAGCTGCACAAAAACGCCGGTAGTGCGCTCGCTCGTTGCCGTGGTAAAGTTCTGCGCCACCAGGCGTACCGCCCAGCACGCGGCATTATACTCAAGCCCGCCCAATGCCTCCAAAATACGCCCGTCCCGCAGGGAATAATTGAACCGGCCCACACCGTGCCAGCGTCCCCGCAGCGGCCACTGGGTGGATACGTCAACCTGGCGCAACGTGTCGCGCGTATAGCGGTAACCCAGATTGAGCACCTTGCCCGCCTCCGGCCGGTAGCGGGCGGCGAGATTGTAATTTTGGGTATGGGCCAGATTCGGATTGTATTGCAGCTGGCCATCCAGCCGCCATGCCGCGTTGACCCTGCCGCCCAGGGTGGCAAGGATGTCGGAGCGGTTGGTATTGCCGCTGGGTGTCACCAGATTCACCTGCGGCGTTTCGAGCAAGAAACGCTCCGCCACGGCGATGCGCAATCTTTCCGAACCGTCATCATCGGCAATCACCCGGGACGTGAGCGCCAGCGTCACCATGTCCGCGTCCCCTATCAGGTCACTTCCCAGGAATCTGTTTTCGCTGAACATCTGGCTGAAACTGAACGGTGCTTCGGCCGAATCAAAGTTGGGCAGTTGCGTCTGGTCACGGTAAGGAATCTTTACGTAGTAGGCGCGCGGCTCCAGCGTCTGCACAAAGCCGGTACCCAGAAAGGGTGCATTACGCTCAAAGATCAACCCGCTATCGAGGCTGAATATAGGTACCGTGCGCGAAGTGTTCGGCTGCGCGGCTGGGCTGCCCAGGACGTAGTCGGTGTAGTGCACCCCAAGTTTCGGGATTAAAAAGTAACCCGGGGCACTCACCAGCGGATAACTGGCCGACGGGTAAAGTACCAGGCGCTGGCCATTGACGAGTGTAGGGTGGCGATAATCCACATATTCCCCGGCCAGCTCCAAATTCGCTCCGGCAAGCGACTGTTGCGCGTTCAAGTTGATTTGTGGCTGGCGCCGATAAGGCACGATCACCGGCGCCAGGGGATCCTGCAAGGTCTGATAGCGCTGCACCCGCGCCGAGGCGTTCCACCAGCCGCCGGCGTAGCTCACAACACCTTCGCGCAAAAGGTTAACCTGCGCACTGCCGCTCACATCATTGGCCAGATCCCGAAAATAATCGTTGTCCGAGACCGCGTTAATATTGGCTACCGCAGAAAAACCATGCCCCATATCCTGGCCGTGGAGCAGCGCGAAGTGGGTGCGATCCCTGCCGGCCACCCGGTCCTGCGCCAGCACATCGGCCTCCACTTTTCCACCGTATCCCGGTTGCAGATAGCGAAATTCGTTGTTGAACTGGATGCCGCGTTTGCTGATGACACGGGGTGAAAATGTTGCATCAAGATTCGGCGCGATATTCCAGAAATAGGGCAACGTGATTTCGGAACCGCCGGAACTGGTACTGCCGAGTACGGGCCCCAGGAATCCGGAACGCCTGGCATCATTCAGCCCAAAGTCCATCCATGGCGTGTACAGCAAGGGGATGCCCTTGAATTCTACCCAGGCATGATGGGCAACACCGACCTGTGTATTGCGGTCGAGCTCAAGCCGGCTCACGTTGAGCAGCCAATCGTCATTCCCTGCCGGGCAAGTTGTATAGGCTGACGCGTGCAAGGTGTAGCGATTACTTCCCTCAATCTCCATACGCTCGGCGTGTCCGCGCGCGGCTTGTTCACCCAGTATGAATTGCGGCTGCTCCATCACCCCGGTGTTCTGTTTCAAATCCAGGTGCAGGGCGGGACCGCTCATCCGGGTGGCGGCCTGCTCGATCCGCACATGGCCCTCGGCATCCACCTTTTGTTTACCCTGCTCATAAATCAGATGATCCGCGTTGATCACGCGCCCGTCCTGGCGCAACTCGACCTCACCGCTGGCCTCGATCTGTTCACCCTGGCGCGTCTCCATGCGTTGCGCGCTGATGAAGGCAACCCCCGGTTCGGACGGGGGCGGCAACATCCTGAAGGTGCGATCCAGACGCAGCGGCAGCGTCTCGGCAAACACCGGACAGGACAGGGCAACCAGCAGGGAACAGGCGATCAGGCGCGAACGGAAAAGCATGGGCAGGTCACAAGGTTAGGGGTGCTAAAATCGCACAAAACCCCGATTAAGGCAATCTGATGCAGCGCCAAACACAGCTTACCGACTGGCTTTCCAGCCTTTATCCGCAGCAGCGTTTCACTCTCGCTCCCGCTTCTGCCGATGCCAGTTTTCGCCGCTATTTCCGTGCCACATTTGCTGACGGCAGCACAAAAATCGTCATGGATGCACCGCCGCAACATGAGAACTGCAAACCCTTTCTGCACATCGGCAAACTGTTCGAGGCGGCCGGCACGCATGTGCCGCACGTCTATGCGCAAGACCTGGAGCAGGGATTCCTGCTGCTGTCCGACCTCGGCAACACCACCTACCTGCAAGCACTGACCGCAGACAATGCCGGACTGCTCTACGCCGCCGCCACCGATGCACTGATCAAAATCCAGCTCGCTTCCGCAACGGGCGAACTGCCGTCCTACGACGAAGCGCTGTTACGCCGCGAGCTGAATCTTTTCCCCGAGTGGTATATCGCCAAACACCTCGGCGTAACACTCAACGCGAAGCAGAAGGCCAAGCTGGAGCAAGTGTTCGATCGCCTCCTCGCCAACAACCTGGCACAGCCGTGCGTGTATGTGCACCGCGACTATCATTCGCGCAACCTGATGCATATCGCTCACCCTCTCTCTAACTCTCTCCCGCTTGCGGGAGAGAGGACCAACGAGAAAAGCAATTTTCAATCCTCGCCCGGCATCCTCGACTTCCAGGATGCAGTGTACGGCCCGATCACTTACGACCTCGCCTCGCTGTTCAAGGATGCCTACATCCGCTGGGAAGAGGAAGAGATCATTGACTGGCTCATCCATTACTGGGAGAAAGCGCGCAAGGTTGGACTGCCTGTGCGCGCCGACTTTGGCGAGTTCTACCGCGACTACGAGATGATGGGCGTGCAGCGCCACATCAAGGTGCTGGGCATCTTCGCGCGCCTGTATCACCGCGACGGCAAGGACGGTTACCTGAAAAACATGCCGCTGGTGATGGAATATCTGCACAAAGCCTGCGAGCGTTACATCGACCTCAAGCCGTTGCTGAATATCCTGCTCGAATTGAACGCGCAAGCGGGCGCGGGGCGTTCGTGAAAGACATTCAATAATGCGCGCCATGATCCTGGCCGCCGGGCGCGGTGAACGCATGCGTCCGCTCACCGACCACACGCCCAAGCCACTGTTGCAGGCCGGCGGCAAGCCGCTCATCGTGTGGCACATCGAACGACTGGTGTGCTCGGGGATCAACGACCTCGTCATCAATCACGCCCACCTCGGTGTGCAGATCGAACAGGCGCTCGGCAACGGCAGCCGGTTCGGCGCGACCATCCGCTATTCGAACGAGGGTACGGCGCTGGAAACCGCGGGCGGCATCGCTTTCGCGCTGCCGCTGTTACTCCCTTCTCACGCTTGCGGGAGAGACGGCGATGTCTTTGCCGTGGTCAACGGCGACATCTGGTGCGACTACGACTTCGCGCAACTGCCCGCACTTGCCGGCACTATGCAACAGCGCGGCGACCTTGCCCATCTGGTGCTGGTGGACAACCCCGGGCACAACCCAAAGGGCGATTTTGTTCTACAGGATAATCGTGTCGTTCCTGAATCCCGAATCCCGAATCCCGAATCCTGCACCCTGACCTTCAGCGGCATCGGCTTGTACCGGCCCGCCTTGTTCGCCGGCATCCCGCGCGGCAGCAAGGCGCCGCTCGCACCCTTGCTGCGCGAACAGATAGCACAGGGCAAGGTTAGCGGTGAACATTATCGCGGGATATGGGTCGATGTCGGCACGCCGCAACGTCTGGACGAACTCGACAAGCAACTGCTCACGTCGCAGAATGCGCCGCATGTCTGACTTCACCATCCACGCCAAACGCCGCAAACAACTGCAGGAAAAAATGCAGCACGGCATCGCCGTCATCCCCACCGCGCCGGAAACCGTGCGCAACGGAGACGCACATTACGACTATCGCCACGACAGCCACTTCTATTATCTGAGCGGTTTCGCCGAGCCGGAAGCGGTGCTGGTGCTGGTCGCGGGCGAAACGAGGCAATCCGTTCTGTTCTGCCGCGAAAAGAACCCGGAACGCGAGATTTGGGACGGCTTCCGTTACGGCCCCGCTGCGGCTGCCGGGCACTTCGGCTTCGATGCGGCGCACCCCATCGAACAACTGGACGAAAAGCTCACCGAACTGATGGGCAACCAGCCCGCGCTGTTCTACCCGCTGGGCACGGATGCAAACTGGGATGCGCGCCTCCTCCGCTTGCGCGAAGCGGTCAAGGCAAAATCCCGCAGCGGCATCCGGGCTCCGGGCGAGATCCGCGATGTGCGCACGCTGCTCGACGAGATGCGGCTCATCAAGGATGAGCAGGAGCAAAACATCATGCGCCGCGCCGCCAAAATATCCTGTGATGCCCATCGTCGCGCCATGCGCTTCACCCGTCCGGGGCAATACGAATACGAAGTGGAAGCCGAACTGCTGCATGAATTCTGCCGCCACGGCGCGCGCCAGCCCGCCTACACCAGCATCGTCGCCGGCGGAGCGAATGCCTGCACCCTGCACTATGTCGGCAACGATGCAAAATTAAACGATGGCGACCTGCTGCTGATCGACGCGGGTTGCGAATTCGACAGCTATGCATCGGACATCACCCGCACCTTTCCGGTGAACGGCAAGTTCAGCCCGGCGCAGAAAGACGTGTACGAGATCGTGCTGGCCGCGCAAGCCGCCGCCATTGCCGCCGCCAAGCCCGGCAAACTGTGGAATGCGCCGCACGAGGCTGCATTGCGCGTGCTGGCGCAAGGGTTCGTCGATCTCAAACTTTGCCAGGGTTCGGTCGAGGCAGTGCTCGAAAGCGAGAGCTACAAACAGTTCTACATGCACCGCACCGGCCACTGGCTGGGCATGGACGTGCACGACGTCGGCGAATACAAGATTGGCGACGCATGGCGGCCGCTCACGCCCGGCATGACGCTTACCGTTGAGCCCGGCTGCTACATCCGCCCAGCCGACAACATTCCGCGCGCACTGTGGAACATCGGCATCCGCATCGAGGACGATGTGCTCATCACCCCAAACGGCAACGAAGTGCTCACGCAGGAGGCGCCAAAGACCGTGCAGGAGATCGAAGAAATGATGCGTCGTGAATGAACCCTGTGACATCGCCATCGTCGGCGGCGGCCCGGTCGGTGCCGCGCTGGCGCTGGCGCTGCGCGATAACGATCTGAACGTGGTCTTGCTCGAAGCGCGCGAAGCCGAGATCAATAGCACCGACCCGCGCGCGCTGGCGCTCGCTTACGGCTCGCGTTTGCTGCTGCAACGACTGGGCGCATGGAATGCCATCCCCAACGTCAGCAGCATCCGCGAAATCGAAATCACGCAAAAAGGCACACCAGGCAAAACCACACTCAAGGCCGCCGAACTGAAGGTACCGGAGATGGGCTATGTGCTGCCCTACACCGCGCTGCATGCCGCCTTGCAACACGCCTTGCATCAATCCGACATCCACTGCCTGTATGGCGCCACCGTCAGCGACCTCAACAGCTCGGGCGGGCATGCCGCCCTAACCTATCAGCATCAAGGAGCGCAACACACGCTCCACGCGCGCCTGGTTGTCGTCGCCGATGGCGGCAAACTGCTGGAGGTCTCACATCCGCCACAGATCACCGACTATGGCCAGAGCGGGCTGATCGCCCATGTCAATTGCTCACAGCCGCGCGCGGGCATGGCCTTCGAGCATTTCACCCCGCAAGGTCCGATGGCGTTGCTGCCCTATCTGGACGGCTACGAGTTGGTACTGACCGCCGCACACGAAAAGGCAGAGGAAATGCTGACCTGGGATGACGCGACCTTCCTCGCTTTTCTGCAAACCCATTTCGACGACCGCGGCTGCGACACGTTACTGGCGCAGCCAGCCGATTGCGGGAGCAGCGTCGGCACCTTCACCGCCATTGGCAAGCGCAGCTGCTATCCGCTACGGCTGAAGCGCGCCCCCGACCTCACCTTCCCCCACACCGTACTCATCGGCAATGCCGCGCAGACCCTGCACCCGGTTGCCGGGCAGGGATTCAACATGGGACTGCGCGACGCATGGGAACTGGCGCAAGTCATCCTCGACCACGCACCCGACAACATCGGCTCCGCCGCCATGTGCGCCGCTTACCGCCAATCGCGCCGCCCCGACCGCACCGCCGGCATCCGTTTCACCGATGGTCTCGTGCGCCTGTTCTCCAACGACCTGCCGCTGCTCGGCCCCCTGCGCTCCGCCGCCCTCACCCTGCTCGACCACCTGCCGCTGGCGAAAAAGTTTGTGGCGAGGCGGATGATGTTCGGGTCGAATGGCTGAATCCGGCCATGAACCATCGTTGAAACTGGGCACTTCTGACAGCTCCTCCTCGGCCACGGCCATACGCCTGCACGCAGAACCTGTCATTTGGAAGTCTGCTGCAATTAGAAGCCCGCCTCGGTTGGTTCAGTCAATGAATAATCGCTATACTCATGCGCCATCGATATGCGCCACCAAAAGAGCATTGCCACTCAATGACCGAACAACAAATCGAGCAAGCCCTGATCGAAAAACTTGGCGAATTGAAATATACCTACCGCCCGGACATCCGCGACCGCGCTGCGCTGGAAGCCAATTTCCGCCAGCACTTCGAGGCGCTTAACCGCGTTCATCTCACCGACAGCGAGTTCCACCGTCTGCTGGACTCGATCATCACCCCCGACGTGTTCACCGCCGCCAAGCACCTGCGCGAGAAGAACAGCTTCGAGCGCGACGACGGCACGCCGCTCTATTACACGCTGGTCAATATCAAGGACTGGTGCAAAAACAACTTTGAAGTCATCAACCAACTGCGCATCAGCACCGACTACAGCCATCACCGCTTTGATGTGATCCTGCTCATCAACGGCGTGCCCGTGGTGCAGATCGAGCTGAAAACCCTGCAAATCAGCCCGCGCAAAGCCATGCAACAGATCGTCGATTACAAGAACGATCCCGGCAACGGCTACACAAAGACCCTGTTGTGCTTCCTTCAACTGTTCATCGTCAGCAACCGCAGCGATTCCTGGTACTTCGCCAATAACAACAGCCGCCACTTCAGCTTCAATGCCGACGAGCGCTTTTTGCCGCTTTATCAGTTCGCCAGCGAAGACAACAAAAAGATCACCCATCTGGACAGCTTCGCCGACGCTTTCCTGGCCAAATGTACGCTGGGCCAGATGATCAGCCGCTACATGGTGCTGGTCGCTGCTGAGCAAAAGCTGTTGATGATGCGGCCCTATCAAATCTATGCCGTCAAGGCGATTGTCGAGTGCATCCACCAGCACTGCGGCAACGGCTACATCTGGCACACCACCGGCAGCGGCAAGACGCTCACTTCGTTCAAAGCCTCCACCCTGCTCAAGGACAACCCGGACATCGACAAATGCCTGTTCGTGGTGGATCGCAAAGACCTCGACCGGCAGACGCGGGAAGAATTTAACAAGTTTCAGGAAGGCTGCGTCGAAGAAAACACCAACACCGAAACTTTGGTGCGTCGCCTGCTCTCCGACGACTACGCCGACAAGGTCATCGTCACCACCATCCAGAAGCTCGGCCTGGCGCTCGACGGCACCAACAAGCGCAACTACAAGGAACGTCTGGAGCCATTGCGCAACCAGCGCATGGTATTCATCTTCGACGAATGCCACCGCTCCCAATTCGGTGACAACCACCAGGCCATCAAGGAATTCTTCCCCAACGCCCAGTTGTTCGGCTTTACCGGCACGCCCATCTTCGATCAAAACGCCAGCTATCAGCAGGTCACGGATCAGCAGGCATCCAACAAGACCACGGCGGACATCTTTCAGCAGCAACTGCACGCCTACACCATCACCCACGCCATCGAAGACCGCAACGTGCTGCGCTTTCATGTGGACTACTACAAGCCCGAGGGCAACCACCCCCCGCCTACGGCGTACCCCTCCAGTGGAGGGGAATCACCCCGCCCATTCCCCTCCACTGGAGGGGTGCCCCAAAGGGGCAGGGTGGTTGCCAAACGCGCCATCGTCGAAGCCATCCTCGCCAAGCACGACGCCGCCACCGCCGGGCGCAAGTTCAACGCCGTGCTGGCCACCGCCAGCATCAACGACGCAATCGAATACCACGCCCTGTTCAAAACCGTGCAGGCCGAGAAGCTGGCGAGCGACCCTGAATTTCAGCCGCTCAACATCGCCTGCGTCTTCTCCCCGCCCGCCGAAGGCAACAAAGACGTGCAGCAGATTCAGGAAGACCTGCCGCAGGAAAAGGCCGACAACGAACAGGAACCCGACAAAAAGAAAGATGCCCTCAAGGCCATCATCGCCGACTACAACACCCAATACGGCAGCAACCACAGCATCGGCGAATTCGATCTCTACTACCAGGACATCCAAAAGCGCATCAAAGATCAGCAATACCCCAATGCCGATCTGCCGCACCGCCAGAAGATCGACATCACCCTCGTGGTGGACATGCTGCTCACCGGCTTCGACTCCAAATACCTGAACGCGCTGTATGTGGACAAGAACCTCAAGTTCCACGGCCTGATTCAGGCGTTTTCGCGCACCAATCGCGTGCTAAACGACACCAAGCCCTACGGCAACATCCTCGACTTCCGCCAGCAGCAAGACGCGGTGGATACCGCCATCGGCCTGTTTTCCGGGGAAAAGACCGGCGAGCAGGCGCGGGAAATCTGGCTGGTGGAGCCCGCCGCCGAAGTCATCCGCAAGTACGAGGCCGCCGTCTCTGGCATGGCGGGCTTCATGCAGCAAAAAAATCTGGTATGCGAGCCTGAGCAGGTTTACAACCTGAAAGGCGATACCGCGCGAATCGAATTCGTCAACCGCTTCAAGGAAGTGCAGCGACTCAAAACGCAACTCGACCAGTACACCGATCTGGACAACACCCAAAAGGCCCGCATAGAGGACATCCTTCCGCGCGAACAGCTACTGAGCTTCAGGGGCACCTACCTGGAAACCGCCCAGCGCCTGAAAGCCATGCAGGACAAACATGACGACAACACCCCGCCGGAAGTGCAGCAACTTGATTTCGAGTTTGTGCTGTTTGCCAGCGCGGTGATCGACTACGACTACATCATGGCGCTGATTACCCGCTACGCCAGCCAAACGCCAGGCAAACAGAAGATGAGCCGCGAACAGCTCATCGGCCTGATCCAGTCCGATGCCAAATTCATCGACGAGCGCGACGATATTGCCGAATACATCGGCACGCTGGAAGCGGGCAAGGCGCTGGATGAAAAAGCCATCCGCGCCGGGTTTGAACGCTTCAAGGCCGACAAACACGCCAAGGCGTTGGCCGACATCGCCGCCCGGCACGCGCTGGATGCCGCCGCCCTGCAAACCTTCGTGGATGCCATCCTGCGTCGCATGGTGTTTGATGGCGACCAACTCAGCGACCTGTTCGCCCCATTGGCGCTGGGCTGGAAAACGCGCACCAAGGCCGAACTGGCGCTGATGGACGAGCTGATTCCCCTGCTAAAAAAATTTGCCCAAGGGCGCGAGATTTCAGGGCTGGGCGCGTATGAGCAATAAAACCACCCCACCCCTACGGGGCACCCCTCCAACGGAGGGGAATGCATCCGTGGTTCGCTCGTCGGCAGCCGAATACCTCACCTTTGTCGCGGCCAGCGGCAACAATGAAACCAGCGTGGAAATGCGCTATGAGGACGAAAACATCTGGCTTACGCAGAAGATGATGGCAACCCTCTACGATGTCTCCGTGTCCGCCATCAATCAGCATTTGAAACGCATCTTTGACGATGATGAATTGCAGCGTGAGGCAACTATTAAGAAACACTTAATAGTTCAAACAGAAGGCAGCAGGCAGGTACAGCGCGAAGTTGAGCACTACAGTCTGCAAGCCATCATCGCCGTCGGCTTCAAGATCGAAAACGAGCGCGCGGTGCAATTCCGCAAGTGGGCCAACCAGATAGTCAAGGATTACACGATCCAGGGCTGGGTCATGGACGTGGATCGTCTCAAAGCGGGTGGCAGCGTCCTGACAAAAGAGTTTTTCGAGCGGCAACTGGAAAAAATCCGGGAAATCCGGCTTTCGGAGCGCAAGTTTTACCAGAAGATCACCGACATCTACGCCACCGCGCTGGACTACGACTCGACCGCCACAGCCACCAAGCGTTTCTTTGCCGCAGTGCAGAACAAACTGCACTACGCCATTCACGGTCAGACGGCGGCAGAGGTGATTGTGGATCGCGCCGATCACCAAAAGGAAAACATGGGATTAACCCATTGGGAGGGGGCTCCCAAGGAGAAAATCCACAAATACGATATCTCCGTTGCCAAGAACTATCTTTCAGAGTTCGAGTTGGCGCAGATGCAGCGCATCGTGTCCGCCTATCTGGACATGGCGGAAGTCCAGGCGATGCGCCGTATCCCCATGACGATGGCCGACTGGGAAGAACGCCTGTCTGGCTTTTTGAAGCTCTGGGATCGGGAAATCTTGCAGGACGCAGGCAAAGTCACGGCGGAAATCGCCAAAGCGCACGCCGAAAGCGAATTCGAGAAATACCGCATCGTGCAGGATAGGCTGTTTGAAAGCGATTTTGACAAGATGCTGAAGCAGATCGGGGAACCGGGGGAAGAAGGAACGTCATGACCAGATCGGCAAAACGCGGGTTGGTGCCCAAGCTGCGGTTTCCTGAGTTTCGGGAGGCGGGGGAGTGGGAAGTAGACGAACTCGGAACGGTAGCGGTTTTTGTAAACGAAAAAATTCCTGTCGAACAAGTTGCGTTAGAAAACTACGTTAGCACCGAAAATATTCTCCAAGACTTTGGTGGTGTGGCGCGCGCATCAAAACTTCCAACAATGGGAACGGTCACCCGGTTTAGACTTCTTGATACGCTGGTCTCCAACATTCGGCCTTATTTGAAAAAGGTATGGGTTGCAGATAAGGAAGGTGGCGCATCGAATGATGTGATTGTTATAAGAGCGAAACAGCGATTGCTCCCGCAATATTTTTCCTTCCTGCTCAAGAATGACACCTTTATCGACTATGTGATGACAAGTGCAAAGGGTGTGAAGATGCCAAGGGGCGATATTGGCTCAATGAAGGCGTATCCAGCCCTCTACCCAACTAAGCCAGAACAACAAAAAATCGCCGACTGCCTCGCTTCCCTCGACGAACGGATTACCCTGGAGACGCAAAAACTCGACACACTCAAGACCCATAAAAAAGGGCTCATGCAGCAGCTTTTCCCCGCCGAAGGCGAAACCCTGCCCAAACTGCGCTTCCCCGAGTTTCGGGATGCGGGGGAGTGGGTGGAGAAGCTGCTAGGCAGCTCCATAGAAGAATTCAGAGAAAAGTCCACGGTTCAAGATGAGTTTGAAGTTCTAACATCTGCCCGGAGCGGACTAGTAAGACAAAGGGAGTACTACGATAACGATAGGATCACAGAGCGGGACAACATCGGGTTCAATATCGTTCCACCCAATTACCTGACCTATCGGAGTCGAAGTGATGATCGTCAGTTTTACTTCAATGAGAATGACTTGGGTATTACCGGAATCGTTAGCACCTATTACCCCGTGTTCCGTGTACTTGAAGGCAGCAACAAGTTTTTCGTTGAGTTGCTCGCGTGTTATTCAACAATTGTTGGGAAGCACAGTGTAGGCACGTCGCAAACAGTCCTCTCGCTGAATGAGCTGAGGCGCATCAAACTCCCGATTCCAAAGGAAGCGGAGCAACAAAAAATCGCCGACTGCCTCGCTTCCCTCGACGACCACATCACCGCCCAGACCCAAAAACTCGCCGCGCTCAAGACCCATAAAAAAGGGCTGATGCAGCAGTTATTCCCCTTCGTTGGAGGGGTGCCCCGAAGGGGTGGGGTGGTTGAAGAGGCAGGCGAAGCCTGACGGGGTGGTTAAATGACGACACAACGAGGCCTGAAAGCAACCACCCCCCGCCTACGGCGTACCCCTCCACAGGAGGGGAATACCCCCCGCACCCTGCAAGAGGGGAATGAAAGTGGCCGAGTCTCTAATTCCCCTCCGATGGAGGGGTGGCAGGCGCAGCCTGACGGGGTGGTTACGCGCCACACCAAAAATTACCAATCGCTGCCTTTCAATCCTGCGTTGAAAGAGCGAGCCAAAGCATTGCGCAAAGCAGGCAACCTATCGGAGGTGTTGCTGTGGAATCAATTGAAAAGAGGGCAATTCAAAGGACTGGATTTTGATCGTCAGAAAATCATCGGCAACTACATCGTTGATTTTTATTGTGCCGAAAAACAAGCGGTGCTTGAAGTTGACGGTAGTAGCCATGATGACAAAGCCGAATATGATGCGCAGCGTGACGCATTTCTGAGGGGCTTGGGATTGTGTGTCATCCACATATTGGATGCGGATGTGAAACAAAATCTGGCGGGCGTGATGGACTTCTTGACGCGGCAGTTATTCCCCTCCGTTGGAGGGGTGGACGGCGAAGCCGGACGGGGTGGTTAAATGACGACACAACGAGACCTGAAAGCAACCACCCCCCGCCTCCGGCGTACCCCTCCAACGGAGGGGAATAACACCCCACCCCTACGGGGCACCCCTCCGCAGGAGGGGAATAAAGGCGCTATCCAGTGCGCCACGGAATTCTTCGCAGCCTCTGTCCATGCGGCTTCGGATCATTTTCGTGGCGTCACGAAATTGATCGTCCACGGCAAGGTCGGGGAATCAGTTGTCAACCATTGGTTGACAACTGCGGCGGATGGCAACCTGTCGGCAATCCCGACAGGTACGCAATACTCAAAGCAGCGGAGGCCATGTCATGGATAAGCAGTTACAAGCCTTGCAGCACAACCTTGAAGCCGCCGTGCAGCACGCCATGGAATCCTGCGCAACCTCTGGTCATGGGGCTTCTGACCATTTTCGTGGCGTCACGAAATTGATCACCTACAGCAAGCGGTGGGCCAGTGATCAATTTGCTACACGGCGTGTAGCAAATCCCATTGTTGTAGCCCGTAACACAACTACCGAGAAACCCTCGGCAGTTCGAGTCGGCTGGAGAGCGCTGTCATGACGAACAAGAACCGGAAACAGCAGGGATCTATCGAGAAAACCACTTCGGCCAAACCGGTCGAAGGCTTTGCGCCTTTGCTGGGCACCCTGCGCCAGCTCATTGCCGATTCGCGCCAGCAGGTGCTGCGGGCAGTGGATGTGGTGCAGGTGCAAACCTATTGGCACATCGGGCGGCACATTGTGGAGTTTGAGCAAGGCGGTGCGCAGCGGGCGGCCTATGGGCAGCGGTTGTTGCCGCAGTTGGGGCAGGCCTTATCGACCGAATTCGGGCGGGGGTTTGATGCCACTAATTTGCGGCACATGCGGGGGTTTTATCTGGCGTTTCCAATTCGCGACGCACTGCGTCGCGAATTGAGCTGGACGCACTATCGCCTGTTGCTGCGGGTGGACAGTATCGAGGCCCGCCAATGGTATGTGCAGGAAGCGGCGACCCAGAACTGGAGCACGCGGGCGCTGGAGCGGCAAATTGGCAGTCTGTATTACGAGCGGCTGTTGCTGAGCCAGGACAAAGCGGCTGTGAGCGCAGAAGCGCAAGCAAATCTGAATGTGCTGGAGCAATCGCCCCGCGCTTTTGTGCGCGACCCGGTGATGCTGGAGTTTTTGGGCCTGCCCGGCTCCGGCCATTTGCTTGAAGCCACGCTGGAAACGGCGCTGATGGACAAGCTGCAACAGTTTTTGATGGAGTTGGGCAAAGGCTTTGCGTTTGTAGCCCGGCAGCAGCGCATCAGCACCGAAACGCAGGATTTCTTCATTGACCTGGTGTTTTACAACTATCTGCTGAAGTGCTTTGTGCTGATCGACCTGAAAGCCGGACCGCTCACGCACCAGGATGTGGGGCAGATGGATATGTATGTGCGCATGTACGACGATCTGCGCCGGGGCGAGGGAGATAACCCGACGGTGGGCATTCTGCTGTGTGGCAGCAAGGATAAGTCGGTGGTGCGTTATTCTGTGCTCAACGGCAGCGAACAACTCTTCGCCAGCAAATACCGTTTGGTGTTGCCCAGTGAGGAAGAGCTGCGGCAGGAACTGCAGCGCGACCGTGAAGCCCTCGAAATTCAAAACAGCCTTCGTGACGAAGACGAAAAAAAATGACCGAACAAGACCAAAAACAACTGGGCACCACGCTGTGGGGCATTGCCGACACCTTGCGCGGAGCGATGAACGCGGACGACTTCCGCGATTACATGCTCTCTTTCCTGTTCCTGCGCTATCTGTCGGACAACTACGAGGCAGCGGCGCAAAAGGAACTGGGGGCGGATTATCCAAAGCCGGTAACCAATGATCGCAGTACTCCGCTGGCGGTGTGGTACGCGCAAAACCCGGACGACACGGCTGAATTTGAAAAGCAGATGCGCCGCAAGACGCATTATGTGATCCAGCCCGCTTTCCTTTGGAGCAGCATCGCCGAGATGGCGCGTACGCAAGACGGGGAGCTGCTGCACACCCTGCAAAACGGGTTCAAGTACATCGAAGAAGAATCGTTTGCCAGTACCTTCGGCGGGCTGTTTTCCGAGATCAACCTGAATTCAGAAAAACTGGGCAAGGGCTACTCCGCGCAAAACGCCACGCTCTGCACGGTGATCAAGGCGATTGCCGAGGGACTGGAAAAGTTCTCCACCGACAAAGACACGCTGGGCGATGCCTATGAATACCTGATCGGCCAGTTTGCGGCAGGTTCGGGCAAGAAGGCGGGCGAGTTTTACACGCCGCAACAGATTTCCAGCATCTTGTCGGGCATTGTCACGCTGGATAGTCAGGAGCCCGCCACCGGCAAACGCAAGCAACTGGAAAGCGTGTTCGACTTTGCCTGCGGTTCCGGCTCGCTGCTGCTGAATGTGCGCCACCGCATGGGGCCGCACGGCATCGGCAAGATTCACGGCCAGGAAAAGAACATTACCACCTACAACCTGGCGCGCATGAACATGCTGCTGCACGGGGTGAAGGATTCGGAGTTCGAGATTTACCACGGCGACACGCTGACCAACGACTGGGACATGCTGCGCGAAATGAACCCGGCCAAGATGCCGAAGTTTGACGCGGTGGTGGCCAATCCGCCGTTCAGCTATCGCTGGGAGCCAACTGAGGCGCTGGGCGAGGACATGCGCTTCAAGAATTACGGCCTGGCCCCCAAGTCCGCCGCCGACTTCGCCTTTCTGCTGCACGGCTTCCACTACCTGAAGCAGGACGGCGTGATGGCCATCATCCTGCCCCACGGCGTGCTGTTCCGTGGCGGCGCGGAAGAACGCATCCGCACCAAACTGCTGAAAGACGGCCATATCGATACAGTGATCGGCCTGCCCGCCAATCTGTTCTTCTCCACCGGCATCCCGGTGTGCATCCTGGTACTGAAAAAGTGCAAAAAGCCCGATGACGTGCTGTTCATCAACGCCGCCGAGCACTTCGAGAAGGGCAAGCGGCAAAACCGTCTGCTGCCGGAGCACATCGACAAGATCATCGACACTTACCAGTACCGCAAGGAAGAGGAGCGCTATTCCATGCGTGTGCCGATGGAGCGAATCGAGAAGGAAGGCTACAACCTGAACATCTCGCGCTACATCAGCACCGCCGAGGCGGAAGAGGAAGTTGATTTGCAGGCAACCCATGCCAAGCTGGAATCGCTGGCTGAGAAAATCAAAACGGCAACGGACAATCACAATGATTTTCTGAAAGAGCTGGGGCTGCCGCCCTTGCCGTGACTTCCTATGTGACTGACTCGGAAACCTGCATCCTGATCCGTCGAGGTGGTGAATGTCTGGTGGGCCGACGAGCTGCCCTTTATCGCGATCCATCTGTCAGGTCGCTTCGGTTAGCAACGGTCATTCAACTCCATCCGATTCACAACTCTTATGCCAGTCGCTTCAACAGCTTTTCATGTATCCCGCCAAACCCGCCGTTGCTCATCACCAAAATTTGGTCGCCTGATCTTGCCGCCGCCGCAATAACCTCAATCAGCTCGTTGAGGTCGTCCTTCACCAACGCCTTGTCGCCCAGCGGGGCGAGCGCGCTGCGCGCATCCCAGCCCAGATTTCCCGCATAGCAGAAAGTCAGGTCGGCATCCTTCAGACTGCCGGGCAACGCGTCTTTCATCACGCCCAGTTTCATGGTGTTGGAGCGCGGTTCGAGCACGGCGAGGATGCGCGCGTTGCCGACCTTGCGCCGCAGCCCGGCGAGGGTGGTGTCGATCGCGGTGGGATGGTGGGCGAAATCGTCATAGACCGTGATGCCGTTGACCGTGCCGCGCACTTCCATGCGGCGTTTGACGTTCTTGAACTCGGCCAGTGCCGCCAAGCCCTGCGCGACAGGCACGCCGGCGTGGCGCGCGGCAGCCAGCGCGGCCAGCGCGTTCATGCGGTTGTGCTCGCCCAGCAGGTCCCAGTGCAGCACGCCTTGCACTTTGCCGTCAAAATAAACCTTGTCTTCGCTGTCGATTTGCCAGCCGCTCTCCCCCGGCCCCTCCCCCGATGCCCTCTCCTCAACCCTCTCCCGCAAGCGGGCGAGGGGGCGAACGAGACAGGCCATCTTCAATTCCTGCGGGTGAGGGGAGCCGAAAGTTTCAACCGGTGTCCAGCAGCCGCGTTGGAGCACACGCGCAAGCGATTCCTCGCACCCGTTGCACACAACCAAGCCGTTGCCGGGCACGGTGCGCACCAGGTGGTGGAACTGCGTTTCGATGGCCGCGAGGTCTGGGAAGATGTCGGCATGGTCGAATTCGAGGTTGTTCAGAATTACGGTGCGCGGGCGGTAGTGCACGAACTTGGAGCGCTTGTCGAAGAAGGCGGTGTCGTATTCGTCCGCTTCGATGACGAAGAAACCGCCCTCTCCCCAACCCTCTCCCGCAAGCGGGCGAGGGGGCGAACGAGACAGGCCATCTTCAACCCCTGCGGGCAAGGGGAGGCGCGCCGAGATGCCGAAGTTTTGCGGCACACCGCCGATGAGGAAGCCGGGATTCAGTCCTGCGTGTTCCAAAATCCATGCCAGCATCGAAGAGGTCGTGGTCTTGCCATGCGTGCCCGCCACGCCCAGCACCCACTTGTCGCGCAGCAGCTTATCTGCCAGCCACTGCGGGCCGGAAACATAAGGCAGGTTGCGGTTGAGAATCTCTTCCATCAGCGGGTTGCCGCGCGATACCACGTTGCCGATGACGAACACATCCGGTTTGAGTTCGAGCTGCGCCACGCCCCAGCCTTCGATCAGTTCGATGCCCTGCGCTTCGAGCTGCGTGCTCATCGGCGGATAGACGTTGGCATCGGAGCCAGTGACGCGATGGCCAAGCTCCTTGGCCAGCACCGCGAGCGCGCCCATGAAGGTGCCGCAGATGCCGAGAATATGGATGT
>DISA01000061.1 GCA_002421915.1 Gallionellaceae bacterium UBA6222 | reverse complement strand
TATCGGTGATGCTGCAATACCGCTTTGACATGGAAAAACTGCTCGATGTACCACCGCAGTCTTTCCGCCCCGCGCCCAAAGTTGACTCCGCCATTGTGCGCATGATCCCGCTGCCCAAGGGGAAAATCACGGTCAACAACGAAGCCTTGTTTGCGCGCGTTGTGGCGGACGCTTTTGGACAACGGCGCAAGACCCTGCGCAACACGCTCAAGGCCTGGCTGGCCGAAGCCGATTTTGCCCGGCTTGGTATCAATCCACAGTTGCGCGCGGAAAATCTGGGTGTGGCTGAATTTACGCGTATCGCCAACTTCGTGAACGAACGCGTGCCCAGTTAGTTTCAGTTAGAATTACGCCCTGTTTACCACCGCCTGCGACAACCCATCATGTCCGACATTCCACCCATTGTTTTAACCTTTTCGGCAACCGATCCCAGCGGCGGTGCCGGCATGCAAGCTGATGTGCTGACCATTGCCAGTATGGGGTGTCACCCCTTGTCTGTGGTGACCGCCATTACGGTGCAGGACAGCAGCGGTGTGGAAGACGTGCAGGCGGTCGATGCAGATTGGGTCGTTGATCAGGCGCGCACGGTGCTGGAAGATATGCCGGTCGCCGCGTTCAAGATCGGCATGCTTGGCAGCCTGGAAAACATTGCTGCGATTGCCGAAGTGATCTCCGATTATCCCGACGTGCCGCTGGTGTTCGATCCGGTGCTGGCTTCCGGCCGTGGCGACGAATTGGCGAACGAGGATATGCTGGATGCCTTGCGCGAACTGCTGTTGCCGCAGACGACCCTGCTCACGCCGAACAGCATGGAAGCACGGCGCCTGATCGTGGACGAGAGCAACGAAGCGGACGACCCCAGCCTGGCAGAAAGCGCCAAGCGTATCCTGCAACTCGGCTGTGAATATGTGTTGATTACCGGCACTCATGAGCACACCCCCAAAGTCATCAACACCCTGTACGGTGAGGGCGGGCTGTTGCGCAGCGATACATGGCCGCGCCTGCCCGGTATCTATCATGGCTCCGGCTGTACGCTGTCTTCGGCTATCGCAGCCTTGCTGGCCAACGGCCTGTCGATGGAAGACGCGGTGCGCGAGGCACAGGAATACACATGGGAGGCGCTGAAGTACGGCTTCCGTCCCGGCATGGGTCAGCATATCCCGGATCGCCTGTTCTGGGGGCGCGGCGACGACGACGAGAAAAGTGAAGAAACCCGCCATTGAGAGGCTGTATGCCATCACACCGGATGAGCTGGATACCGCGGTATTGTTGCATCGTGCCGTGCTGGCGTTGCAGGGCGGCGCCCGCGTCCTGCAATACCGCAACAAATTCGCCGATGCGACACTGAAATTGGTGCAGGCACGCGGTTTGCGCCGGCTGACACGCGAATTCAAAGCCACCTTTATAGTGAATGACGATGCCCGGCTGGCGCTGCTGGCCGAAGCGGATGGCGTGCATCTGGGGGCCGGGGACGGCAGCATATCCGGCGCGAGGGCATTGCTTGGCGATGCGAAGCTCGTTGGGGTGTCTTGCTATAATCACGCGCCGCTGGCATTCGAGGCGGTGCAGCAGGGGGCGGATTACGTGGCGTTCGGCGCATTCTTTCCTTCCAATATCAAACCCGGGGCGGTGAAGGCGGAGGCGGCCTTGCTGCTAACGGCACGCCATGCCCTGCACGTACCCATCGTCGCCATTGGTGGCATCACGCCGCAGAATGGCGCGGCGCTGATCGGGGCGGGTGCGGATGCACTGGCAGTCATCTCGGCGCTGTGGAATGCGCCTGACATAGAGCAGGCGGCGCAAGATTTTTCAACATTATTCAACAAGGCACCAGTATGACTTCACACAACGAAGAACTCTTCACGGCATCCCAAAAAGTCATTCCCGGCGGCGTTAATTCACCGGTGCGCGCCTTCCGTTCGGTCGGCGGCACGCCGTTGTTCTTCCAGCGCGGCCAGGGCGCATTCGTGTGGGACGCGGACGGCAAGCAATACACCGACTATGTTGGCTCATGGGGGCCGATGATCGTCGGCCACTGCCACCCCGAAGTGGTCAAGGCGGTGCAGGATGCTGCCGCGCAGGGGCTGGGTTTCGGCGCGCCGACGGCGGGTGAGCTGGATCTGGCGAACCTGTTATGCGCGCTGTTGCCGAGTCTGGAGATGGTGCGTCTGGTCAGCTCCGGCACCGAGGCGACGATGAGCGCGATCCGGCTNNCCGAGGCGACGATGAGCGCGATCCGTCTCGCGCGCGGGTTCACCGGGCGTTCGCGCATCGTCAAATTCGAGGGCTGTTACCACGGCCATTCCGATGGCTTGCTGGTGAAAGCCGGTTCCGGCGCGCTGACTTTCGGTCAGCCGAGCTCTTCCGGCGTACCGGCCGAAATCGCCCAACTCACCACGGTGCTGGACTATAACGACGCAGCCGGGCTGGAAGAATGTTTCGCCGAGAGGGGGCAGGAGATCGCCGCCGTGATCGTTGAAGTGGTGGCGGGCAACATGAATCTGGTCACC
Source organism: Gallionellaceae bacterium UBA6222 (assembly GCA_002421915.1). GTDB lineage: Bacteria > Pseudomonadota > Gammaproteobacteria > Burkholderiales > Gallionellaceae > Sideroxyarcus. Next base: position 38,637 of record DISA01000061.1, on the reverse strand, counting down.
CCCAAACGCGAATTCCTCGATGCGATGCGTTCACTCTGCACGCAATACGGCGCAGTGCTGATCCTCGACGAAGTCATGACCGGTTTCCGTGTCAGCCTGCAGGGCGCACAGGGCTATTACGGCATCCAGCCCGACCTGGTGACGCTGGGCAAGGTGATGGGCGGCGGACTGCCCGCCGCCGCATTCGGTGGGCGGTGCGACATCATGAATTGTCTGGCACCACTGGGCGCGGTGTATCAGGCGGGCACGCTGTCCGGCAACCCGGTCGCGGTAGCGGCAGGGTTGGCCACGCTCAAGTTGGTGCAGGAATCGGGTTTCTACGATCGCCTAGCGCAACTCGCGCGGCAACTCACCGCGGGGCTGACCGCGAGTGCGCAGAAGCACGGCGTCGCATTCTGCGCACAGTCGGTGGGCGGCATGTTCGGCCTGTATTTCAGCCAGACACCGCCGACCAGCTACACCGAAGTGATGGCCTGCGACAAGGAAGCCTTCAATCGTTTCTTTCATGCCATGCTGGGTGCAGGCCACTATTTCGCGCCGTCCGCATTCGAGGCAGGGTTCGTGTCTGCCGCGCACACCGAAGCGGATATTGCCGCCACGATTGCAGCGGCCGACAAGATTTTTGCGGCCTGGAAGTGATGGGGTTGTTTTCCAGAGCGACCTTTTTCACCACGGTCAACCATATCAAGGACCTGCCGCTGCACGGAGGCAAGGAAGTGGCTTTCGTCGGCCGTTCCAATGCGGGCAAGTCCAGTGCTATTAATACCTTGGCCAACCATGTGCGGCTGGCCTTCACCAGCAAGACACCGGGGCGCACACAGCACCTCAATTATTTCGACCTGGGAGAAAACCGTTTTCTGGTGGATCTGCCCGGTTATGGCTACGCCAAAGTGCCGCCGGATGTGCAGGCGCATTGGGAGCATCTGTTAAGTCAGTACTTGCAAACGCGGGCCGAGCTGTGCGGATTGGTGGTCATCATGGATGCGCGCCACCCGCTGACCGAGCGCGATCAAGGCATGCTGGACTGGTTCGCCCCGACCGGCAAACCGGTGCATATCCTGCTGACCAAGTCCGACAAGCTGAGCCGGCAACAGGCGACCAAGACCTTGCGCGAAGTGAAGGAGTTTCTGGGGGAACACTTCCCGCACTGTTCGGCGCAACTCTTTTCCAGCCTGAAAAAAGTCGGGATGGATGAAGCCGAGGCGGTGATCGCCCGTTGGCTTGCCTGAAATTCGGAGTGGTTTCGGTCTCACAGAAGCGTAGCGAGCAGGGCGAAGCGCAAGGAGCCGCGCAGCGAATGACGAGACATATCGCATTGATAGGCGAGGAATGAGTGAGCACGCGACGCTGCGATTTGACTGCGCAATAGCTTAAGGAGATCGAAAAAAATGCCCCTGAATCAAAGGGGAAAGATTCAGGGGCAAAGGGTCTTTACAAGGTAAAGACGCCCGCTCAGGGAGGAGAAACGGGAAGTCGCTTTCGCAACTCGCATGCTCTGACTGGACTGTGCGAGAATAGTTCCATTACTTTAGTAAATTATTGGGAATAGCCATGCAAATACTCGGAAAGTACCCGCACTCACGGATGCGCCGGATGCGCCACGACCAGTTTTCACGGGACTTGATGCGAGAGCACATACTCACTCCGGCCGATTTCATTTACCCGGTCTTCGTATTGGAAGGAGCGAACCGGGTCGAGGATGTGAAGTCCATGCCTGGGGTGCAGCGCAAGACGTTGGACCTGTTGCTGAAAGATGCCGAACAATGCATAAAGCTGGGCATCCCGGTGATGGCGATCTTCCCGGTGATTGATGCGCCGCTGAAAAGTCTGGGGGCGGAGGAAGCCTACAATCCGAACGGTCTCGTGCCGCGTGTGGTGACTGCACTGAAAAAGAACTTCCCGGAACTTGGTGTGATGACCGATGTTGCGCTCGATCCTTATACCAGTCACGGCCAGGATGGCCTTATCGACGACAGCGGCTATGTGCTGAACGACGAGACCATCGCCGTGCTGACACGGCAGGCGCAATGTCATGCCGCCGCCGGGGCGGACATCGTCGCGCCGTCGGATATGATGGACGGCCGCATCGGCGCGGTGCGCGCAGCACTGGATGCCGACCGGCGCATCCATACCCGCATCATGGCCTATTCCGCCAAGTACGCCTCCAGTTTCTATGGCCCGTTCCGTGATGCGGTCGGCTCCAGCGGCAACTTGGGTTCCGGCAACAAATACACTTACCAAATGGACCCTGCCAATTCCGATGAGGCCTTGTGGGAAGTCGGGCTCGACTTGCAGGAAGGTGCCGACATGGTGATGGTCAAACCGGGCATGCCTTATCTCGACATCGTGCGGCGGGTGAAGGATGGGTTCAAGGCCCCCACCTTCGTTTATCAGGTCAGCGGCGAATACGCGATGCTCAAGGCGGCTGCACAGAACGGCTGGCTGAATGAAGAAGCCTGTGTGCTGGAATCGTTGCTGGCATTCAAGCGCGCGGGGGCAGACGGGATTCTGACTTATTTCGCGCTGGATGCGGCGCGGTGGCTGCAATCAGGCCGCTAGTAGCGCTTCCAGAGCGGCAATGTCCGCATGCGTTTCGGGGTGGCGGCTGCCGCTGTAGCGTGCATTTTCCGGGAGAACGACAAGGTGAATCGGCGTCCCCGCTTCACTGCTCAAGGTATAGCTCGGTACGGTCTCCTCGCGCCCCCCTACTTTCAACCTCCACTCCCCGTCTGCAAATTCCAGTTCGTGTTTGAGCAGGAACAGCAGCACGGCCTTGCTGTCGTCGCTAAACAGGATGAGGTTGATGTCGGAGTCTGGATCCGCATTCCCACTCAACACGGACCCGGTTAGGTAGGGGTGGAAAGGCTCCAGTTGTTGCATGGCGGCAAGCGCTTCCTGGCGTAACAGGCGCAAGTTTTGCGGATGATCATTGTGTTGAAAAAGCGCCCGGTAGCTATGCAGCGCCGCTTCGACTTCTTCATTGCTGGGCAAGTGTTGTGTGTCCAATGCGCCCAGTTGCTTGGCCGCCTTCCGCTTGGCGAAAGCGAAATCCGTGATACTGCTGTCGAACATTAATTTGGCCGCCTGCTGCGCAAGTTGTTCGCGCATCAGGTCACGATGGGGTAAAGGCGGCTTGCGCATCAGAAGAGTTGGTTGCTATCGGTTTCTGCCGGCTTCAAAAGATCGAGCAGGAAGCTCTTTTTTTCTGGCGGCAAAAACTCCTCGTAAAAGTATTCGATTCTCTCACTTGCAGGGTCGCGCAAGCCTTCTTCATTGATGCGTTCGGTGACGATGCCCGGCGGGACAAGATATTCAATCTCCGGCTCGTCCTTGAGCATCTTACCCATGTAATCCATCCAGATCGGGAGTGCGGCACCGCCACCGGTTTCTTTTTCGCCCAAGCTGCGCGGGTTGTCGTAGCCGAGCCAGGTAATGGCAACCAGTGTGGGGTGAAAGCCGCAGAACCACGCATCTGTTGAATCGTTGGTGGTGCCCGTTTTGCCGGCAAGATCTTGTCGTCCCAACGACATGGCGCGGATGGCAGTGCCATGCCTGACCACATCCTGCAACATGTTAACCATGGTGAAAGTGTTGCGAACGTCCAATATTTGCTCCGCATCCTTGCCTGCCACGACGGGTTTCACTTCGCTAATGAGATTACCCCGGCCATCTTCGATTCGCTGAATCAGGTAAGGGTTGACCCGATAGCCGCCGTTGGCAAACACGGAATATCCGGTCAACATTTGCCAGGGTGTCACCGAGACGGCACCGAGCGCCATGGTCAAATAGGGGCCAACTTTTTCCCGATCAAAGCCGAATTTTGTGACGTAGTCTTGCGCATAGTCCAAGCCAATAGATTGCAAAATACGGATCGAAACCAGGTTTTTTGACTTGGTGAGTCCTTGGCGCAGGCGCATTGGCCCCTCAAATTTTCCCTCATAGTTTTTGGGCTCCCACAACTCGCCGCCGGTATCGGTCAGATTGACCACAAGCGGAGCATCGTTGATGACGGAAGCCGGGGTGAAACCTTTTTCCAGCGCTGCCGAATAGATGAAAGGTTTGAAGCTGGAGCCAGGCTGGCGCCACGCCTGTGTGACATGATTATATTGAGTGCGGTTGAAATCAAAACCGCCGACCAGTGCATAGACGGCTCCCGTACGCGGATCAGCGGAAACGAAAGCGGCTTCAACCTGCGGCAGTTGGGAAATTTCCCATGTTCCGGCCGAAGTCTTGCCCACCCTGATCAGGCCGCCTTTGCGAACACGCCGGTGGAGTGCATCACCGACCATTGCATAGCGCAATCCCTCGCCGGTGATGTCGATATGTTCACCGCCCTTGAGATAGGCGGTGACCACTTTGCGGCTTGCAGACAAAACTATCGCCGGAACCAGTTCTGTGTCGTTCTGGACATCCTGTAATGCCGCATCCAGCATGGCATCGCTATTATTTTTCTTGAGGTCGACATAGCCTTCCGGGCCGCGATACTCATGGCGTCGGTCATAGTCGAGCACCCCTTTGCGCAACGCGGCGTAAGCTTCAGCCTGATCTGCAACGCGGATCGTGGTATGAACACTGTAGCCCTGTGTGTAAGCCTCCTCCTGAAAGCGTTCATACATTTCCTGGCGCACCATTTCGGCAACGAAGCTGGCATTCACTGCAAATTCCTGATGGTAGGTGGTCTGCTTGGTTTGCAGGGGTTCATTCATGGCCAGCTCAAACTGATCTTTCTGGATATAACCCAGGCCAAGCATGCGCCGCAGGATATATTCCTGCCTGATTTTGGCGCGCGAGGGATTTACTACCGGATTGTAGGCACCGGGGGCTTTGGGCAAGCCGGCCAGCATGGACATTTCGGCCAGAGAGAGCTGTGCAAGTGGTTTGGAAAAATACGCCTGGGCGGCGGCACCGAAACCGTAAGCTCGCTGGCCCAGATATATGTGGTTGATGTACAGCTCGAGGATCTGATCCTTGCTCAAATTGTGCTCAATCTTGAAGGAGAGCAGCATCTCATTGAGCTTGCGCGACAAAGTCTTTTCCCTGGAAAGGAAAAAATTGCGCGCCACCTGCATGGTGATGGTGCTGGCCCCCTGTGTTACGCCACCAGAGGCAAAATTTGAGTAGGCGGCACGCATCACACCGATATAATCAACTCCGCCGTGTTCGTAAAAACGGTCATCTTCTGCGGCCAAAATGGAGAGCTTCATCAATTTGGGCACGGCGTCGATACTGACCAGCTCCCTGCGCTCTTCGCCGAATTCGCCGATCAGAATATTTTCCGCACTGTAAATGCGCAAAGGCAGTTTTGGGTGGTAGTTGGTCAGTGCCTCGAGCGAAGGCAGGCTTGGGTAAGCCAGGATAGCCGCAAAGACCAGGAACAGTAACGGAAGCAGCGGCAACAGCAGTAAGCCGAGCGCAGGGTAGAACCACCAGCGAGAAGTCATGGCAAAGATGATTGGGGATTGATGTACACTCGGATTATATCTTCCTTGGCCGTCAAAATAGACATCCAGAAAAAACTTTACACCCGTGAGAGTTATTGCTAGGATTTAAACCAGTTTATACGGAAGTGCGCTAACTATCCTATGATTAAAGGAAATTTCGACATCCCGTTAGATTTTTTGCAAACATCCACCCCGCCAATGATCGGGGTGGACATCAGTTCATCTTCTGTCAAGTTGCTGGAGTTGAGCCAAGCCCCAAAGAAAGGCGGCTTGGTTGTTGAACGTTATTCGATTGAGCCGCTTCCGGCCGATGCCGTCAGTGATGGCAATATCAACAATTTGGATGCGGTGTCCGAGGCGCTGCAACGTGCATGGAAGCGAATGGGCACGCGTATCCGCAATGTCAGCCTTGCCTTGCCTGCGGCAGCGGTTATCAGCAAGAAGATCATGCTGCCTGCCGGCTTGCGCGAGGATGATCTGGAATATCAAGTCGAAACTGAGGCCAATCAATACATCCCTTTCGCTCTGGACGAGGTGAATCTTGATTTCCAAGTGATCGGTCCGTCGCCCACCAATCCCGAGGAAATCGAGGTCCTGCTGGCGGCATCACGCAAAGTCAATGTTGAGGATCGGGTTGCTGCAGCCCAAGCCGCCGGGTTGCGCACGGTCGTGATGGATGTCGAACCGTACGCGGCAGAAGCCGCTTTTGAGCAAATTCGTTCGCAACTTCCCGGAGGTGCTGCTGATCAATGCATTGCAGTGGTGGACATCGGGGCGAGTGTGATGAATGTGAACGTGCTGCGTAACGGTCAGTCTGTCTACACCCGGGATCAGCAAGTGGGTGGCGCTCAACTGACCCAGCAAATTCAGGCAGCGTTTGGCCTGACCGCTGAAGAGGCGGAGGCGGGTAAGTGCAATGGCGGCCTGCCGGAAAATTATGAGAGTGATGTGCTGACGCCGTTCAGGGACAATCTGGCGATGGAAGTATCACGCGCGCTCCAATTCTTTTTTACCTCTACCCAGTATAACGAGGTCGGCTATGTCGTGATATCCGGCGGGTGTGCAGCGCTGGCCGGGCTGGATGAGGCCGTAGCCACGCGCACCCAGGTCAGCACGCTGGTGGCCAATCCTTTTCAGCTGATGTCCTTGTCCAGCCGGATCAAGCCACGCCAGCTGCAGGCGGACGCGCCGGCGTTGATGATTGCCTGCGGTTTGGCGATGCGGAGGTTCGACCCGTCATGATACGCATTAATTTATTGCCGCATCGCGCGGAAAAACGCCGTGCACGACAAGTGCAGTTTATTGCGTTAAGCGTGTTGTCACTGGTACTCGGCGCGATCGTCGTGGGGTTGGTGCACGTCGCCATCGGCAGCCAGATTGACTACCAGGAACGCCGCAATGCCTACCTGAAACAGGAAACGGCGGTGCTGGATAAGCAAATTGCCGAAATTAAGAAATTGCGCGAGCAAACACAGTCGTTGTTGGCGCGCAAAAATGTGGTCGAGAATCTGCAATCGACGCGATCCGATGTGGTGCATTTGCTGGACCAGATGTTGCGCATATTGCCGGAAGGAGTCCATCTCAAATCAATCCGGCAGACCGGTTTAAGGGTCAGCCTGGTCGGTTATGCCCAGTCGAACGCGCGGGTATCAACCCTGATGCGCTCGATCGAGGATTCCCCTTGGCTGGATTCGCCAACTTTGGTTGAGATCCACGCGACGAATGTGGGCGGTGCGAGGATGAGCGAGTTTTCGCTCAACTTTAATCTGACCCGGCAAGCATCGGAGCAAGCTGCGAAACCGGGTAGTGCCGGCAAGAAAGGTTGAGGTGCCCGGATGAAACTTCTTGAGGAATTGAAGAATATTGAACCAAGCAAACCGGGCGGTTGGCCGTGGCTTGTAAAGTTGATTGCATTTGCCACCATGTTCCTTGTAGTCGTAGCGGCAGGCGCCTTTCTCGATTGGCAGGACCAGTATGAAAACCTGAAACGCATCAGGCAGGAAGAAGGAGCTTTGAAGGAGACGTACCTGGGGAAAAAACGCCAGGCAATCAATCTGGACATTATCAAAAAGCAATTGCTCGATACGCAACAGTCTTTTGGTGCCCTGCTGAAACAATTGCCAAGCAAGTCGGAAATGGATGCTTTGCTCACTGATATCAATCAGGCGGGACTGGGCCGGGGTTTGCAGTTCGAATTATTCCGTCCCGGTGCCGAAGTGGCTACCGGGGTATTCACCGAGCAACCGATTGCGATCAAGGTAACCGGCAGCTATGACGACCTCGGTAATTTTGCCAGTGACGTCTCGCAATTACCCCGTATCGTCACCTTGAATGACATCAGGATATCGCCCCTCACGGGAACTGCGGTAGCGCCGGGCGGTTTGACTCTGGAAGCGACGGCGAAGACGTATCGCTACCTTGATGAAGAAGAACTGGCAGCGCAGAAACGTGCTGCCCAGGCGTCGAGGAAGAGAAAATGAAAGCCCCCTTCACTTTGATATTGGCTGCGCTGATGCTGACCGCCTGCGGGGGTGAAGAATTCCAGGATTTGCGCGATTTTGTGAATAATGCGGGTGCGGATATGCGCGGTAAAGTGGAGCCTCCCCCCGAAATCAAGCCGTATGAACCTTTTGCCTACGACAATTCGGTATCCTTGCCGGACCCTTTCCGGCCGCGCAAGGCTGAAGCGCGCGGCAAGGGCGGAGCCGGGCAGAATCAGCCGGACTTTAGTCGGCCCAAGGAAGAGCTGGAAGACTATCCTTTGGAAAGTTTGAGACTGGTCGGTTATCTCTATCAAAAAGGGGTGGGGCACGCAGTCATTCGCTCGGCAGAAGGCAAGATTTACCGGGTCAAAGCCGGGAATTATATCGGTCTCAATTTTGGCCAGATCACCGCGGTCAGCGAGACCGAACTGAAGGTAAAAGAAATGGTGCAGGACAGCGCGGGCGACTGGACGGAACGGGAAAGCATTCTGCAATTGGCCGAATGATTTAGGAGTGAAATTATGAAACAAACCAAAATGATGCCGCACAAATTCTTCCGATTGTTTGCGCTTGTGCTTGCGCTGTGCGCTTTCAGTGCGCAGGCGCAGGAAGGAGCAAGCGATGCCACCAACAGCATACAATCCATAACGGCCAACACGGAGCAGGACGGCAGGCTGGTGCTCAGGGTCGGACTCAAATTGCCACCCAAAGCACAACCCGCGGCTTTTACGATCAACACGCCGCCCCGTATCGCTTTTGACTTTCCCAACACCGAGAACGGGCTGGGTACATCGATGCAAACCTTCGGTGAGGGTGAGCTGCGCAGTGCCAACATTGTGCAGGCGGGGAATCGAACCCGTTTGGTGATCAATCTGGCGCAGATGGTCGGCTACGATACTCGTGTCGAAGGCAATGAAGTGTTGATTACGCTGCAACCGAAAGGTTTGGTTGGCGGCGCTACCACGACGGTAGCGGCGGCACATTTTGCCGACAGTACGGCGAGCGATCAAAGCCACAGCCTGCGCGATATCGATTTCAAAAGGGGTGCCAATGGCGAGGGGCGCGTACAGATTGATCTGTCGGATGCCAATATCGGCATCGATATAAAACAACAGGGCAAGGCGCTGCTGGTTGATTTCAAAGGGACAACCCTGCCGCGTAGTCTGCAGCGCAAATTGGACGTTACGGATTTTGCCACTCCGGTACAGATGATCGATGCGTTTGTGCAGGGTGGTAATGCACGCTTGTCTATCGAGCCGAAGGGATTGTGGGAATATTCGGCTTATCAAACCGACAACAAATTCATCATCGAGGTCAAGACGGTGGTGGAAGACCCCAATCGCCTGGTCAAGGGTCTCGCGCCTGGTTATTCGGGAGAGAAGCTGACCCTGAATTTCCAGAACATCTCAACCCGCGAAGCCTTGAGCGTGATTGCCGACTTTACCGGTCTTAACATGGTCATCAGCGATACAGTATCCGGCAGTCTGACGCTGCGGCTGAAAGATGTCCCATGGGATCAGGCATTTGAAATCATCCTGCAAAGCAGGGGATTGGACATGCGCAAGAATGGTAACGTGATCCAGGTTGCGCCGCGTGAGGAAATTGCCGCGAAGGAGAAAATTGAGTTTTCCTCACGCCAGGAAATTACCGAACTGGAGCCGTTGAACACAGAGAATTTCCAGCTCGCCTATGCCAAGGCTGCGGATATTGTGACGCTGATCTCCAATGACAAGCAACGCATCCTGTCAAAGCGCGGCAGTGCAAACTTTGATCTGCGTACCAATATGCTGTTCGTGAAAGATGTGCCTTCGAGTCTGGCGGAAGTACGCAAGCTGATCAAGCTGGTCGATGTGCCGGTACGGCAGGTGTTGATCGAGGCGCGTTTTGTCGAAGCCGGTGAAACATTCAACCAAACTCTGGGTGGCAGGCTGGGTTACACCGGCCCCAGCGTAGCGGCTGGTGGTGGATTTGCTGTGGGGAACATGGGACGCGGGTCAGTATCCGGAGGAAGTCTGAATCTGCCGGGAGCATCCTCAGGCTTGGGCGGTTTGACGATGACGTTGTTCAATGCGGCCGCCACCAAAACCTTGACGCTGGAGTTGAATGCTTCCGCCATCGATGGCACAACCAAAAATATCGCCAGCCCGCGTGTGGTGACCAGCGACAAAACCGCAGCAACCATCGAATCCGGCGTAGAGGTGCCTTACCAGCAGGCAAGCAGCAGTGGTGCCACCAACGTGGCCTTCAAGAAAGCCGTGCTGGGGCTGACTGTCACGCCGCAGATTACACCGGATGATAGTGTGACGATGAAGATCAGTGTCAGCCAGGATTCCGTGGGCAATATCTTCTCGGGCGTTCCAAGCATCAATACCAAGAAAGTCGATACCCAGGTGCTGGTGGACAACGGAGGAACCGTGGTAATTGGCGGCGTTTACACTCAGGATGAATCAGACTCGACCTCGAAGGTGCCAGGTCTGGGTGACATTCCAGTTCTGGGCTGGTTATTTAAAAATAATACGCGCGCAAAGAGCAAGAAAGAATTGCTGGTGTTCATTACGCCGAAGATACTCAAAGACACACTAGGGTCGAATTAGTCCCGCAGTGGCGGATGGATTTGAAGCCCGGCGCAAGCCGGGCTTTGTTTTACTGCAGTGCAGCGTAATTCAGCTACAATTTCCGCAATGATTACCAATCTTTCTTCCGCCAAACAAATATCGGGAAATATTATCCTGGTGGGAATGCCCGGCAGCGGCAAGACCACGGTGGGCAGGCTGCTCGCCAAAAAACTGCAAAAAATCTTTGTCGACAGTGACGAGGAAATCCAACGCCGTACCGGGGTGACGATTCCCCACATATTTGACGTGGAAGGCGAAGCCGGCTTTCGCCAGCGCGAAAGCGCCGCGCTGGCAGAATTGGCACAGCGTGAGAATATGGTATTGGCGACCGGCGGTGGCGCACCGTTAAGCCAAGCCAATCGAGCGTTACTTAAACGGTGCGGTGTGGTGGTCTATCTGAAAAGCAGCGTGCATGACCTTTGGCATCGCACCCGCCATGATCACAACCGCCCATTATTGCAAACAGCAGACCCTCATGCGAAGTTGCAATCCTTGTATGATCAACGCGACCCCTGTTATCTGGAAATTGCGGACATCGTGATGCATACCGGAAAACAGAGTGTGCATATGTTACTGACGAAATTGCTGGAAAGGCTGGTTGCATTACAGGGATTTCACAATAATCAGGAGGATGGTGCGATGCAAACGCTGACAGTGGGCCTGGCCGAGCGCAGTTATCCCATTCATGTAGGTAGCGGTCTGCTGCAGCGAACCGCGGAGCTGCTGTTGCCCCATCTGCCGGGCAAACGGGCGGTGATCGTGACCAACACTACAGTGGCGCCCTTGTATCTCGACCGCTTGCAGTCAACTCTCGAACGACAGGGCGTGCGCTGCAGCGGCATCGTGTTGGCAGATGGCGAGCAATACAAGAATGCGGATTCGATCAATGTAATTTATAACGAACTTTTATCAGTCCGCAGCGAGCGCGGCACCCCGTTGATCGCGCTGGGTGGCGGTGTCATCGGCGATATGACCGGCTTTGCCGCCGCAACATACTTGCGCGGCGTGCCCTTTATTCAAATTCCGACGACCCTTCTGGCGCAAGTGGATTCCTCGGTCGGCGGCAAAACCGGCATCAACCATCCGCTAGGCAAGAACATGATCGGTGCTTTCTACCAGCCACAATTGGTGCTGGCGGATACCGATACTCTGGAGACCTTACCGGACAAGGAGTTGAGTGCCGGCTTGGCCGAGGTGATCAAATACGGACTGATCCGTGACTTGTCATTTTTAGAGTGGCTGGAAACCAATATGGACAAGTTGCGCGCGCGCGACAAGACATCTCTGCAATACGCCATTGCCCGCAGCTGCCAGAACAAGGCGGAAGTCGTAGCCGCCGACGAGCGCGAAAGTGGCGAGCGCGCTTTGCTCAATCTCGGACATACCTTTGGTCACGCCATCGAGAATGGTATGGGCTATGGTGTATGGCTGCACGGCGAGGCGGTCGCGGCAGGGACTGTCATGGCGGCGGATTTGTCGCGGCGGCTGGGATGGCTGAAGGAGGCGGAAGTACAGCGGGTGCGCACGCTATTGCAGCGTGCCGGGTTGCCGGTCGTCGCTCCCGCATTGGGGGCGGAAAAGTACCAGCAGCTTATGGGGCTCGACAAAAAAGTAGAGGCGGGCAGGATACGCTTCATATTGTTAAAGGCGTTGGGGCAGGCTGTGATTGAAAGCAACATCCCGGACGGCCTGTTGCGGCAAACATTGGAGTCGTGCGGTGAATGATCGTGTGCCGGCATCCTATGCAGTGCAAACGAGCGAACGTGGCCGGCTCGTGGAGGAACCTGCCCCCACGGGGCGCGGTGAGTTTCAGCGCGACCGCGACCGCATCATCCACTCTGCTGCCTTTCGCCGCCTGGAATATAAAACACAAGTCTTCGTCAATCACGAAGGCGACCTGTTCAGAACCCGCCTCACCCACAGCATCGAAGTCGCGCAGATCGGACGATCGATCGCGCGTTACCTGCGCCTGAACGAAGACCTAGTCGAGGCAATTTCGCTCGCGCACGATCTCGGTCATACGCCGTTCGGCCACGCCGGACAGGAGGCACTCAACGAGTGCATGAAGGATCACGGCGGGTTCGAACACAACCTGCAATCACTGCGTGTGGTGGACGTGCTGGAAGAGCGCTACGCCGCCTTTGACGGACTCAATCTCTGCTTTGAAACGCGCGAAGGTATCCTCAAACACTGTTCGCGCGCGCATGCCGTGAAACTGGGTGATGTGGGAGCCCGTTTTCTCGAGGACCGGCGCCCCTCGCTCGAAGCGCAGATCGCCAATTTGGCAGACGAGATTGCCTACAACAATCACGATGTGGACGACGGGCTACGTTCTGGCCTGCTCACGCTGGAACAACTGGCGGAAGTGAAACTATTTGCCAAGCATCTGGAACAGGTGCGCGCTGCCCACCCCGATTTGGCGGAGCGCCGCGTGGTGCATGAAACGGTGCGGCGCATGATCAACACACTGATCACCGATTTGATCGGGCAGTCAGAGAGCAACATCCGGCTGGCGCATCCGGAGTCTGTGGCCGACGTGCGTGCGGTGCCCCCGCTGGTGGCGTTCAGCCCGGAAATGAAAGCAGCCAACGGTGAACTTAAATCTTTTTTGCACACTCACCTGTATCGGCATTACCGTGTGATGCGCATGAGTGCCAAGGCGCGGCGCGTAATCCGCGATCTCTTTGCGGCCTTCACTGACGACCCGCGCCTGCTGCCGCCAACCTCGAGGGTGCAGGCAGACACAGAGCTCGCGCGGTCGGTGGCGGACTACATTGCCGGTATGACCGACCGCTATGCGATACGCGAACATCGCCGGATTTTTGCGATTGATGAGATTTGACCGGGGCGCGGGTTGCCCTTGGGGTCAGGTTTAAGGTAGCATTCCCGCCCTTTTGGATGAATTTTCGGCACGGCAGGCATCTGCCGCCGTTTAGTTGAATGATTGAGGTGAAAGCAAGGTGAACAATTCTTCGTTGCCGGCGCGGCAAGGTCTGTACGACCCGCGCCATGAACATGATGCATGTGGGGTCGGTTTCGTCGCACATATCAAGGGTCAAACCAGTCACGACAGGGTCAGCCAGGGATTGCGGATTCTGGAAAATCTGACGCACCGCGGCGCGGTGGGTGCCGATCCTTTGGCGGGCGACGGGGCAGGTATTCTGATTCAGATTCCGGACCGCTTCCTGCGCGATGAAATGGGCTGGGGCAACATCCAGCTGCCTCCGGTGGGCGAGTACGGAGTCGGCATGCTGTTCCTGCCGCGCGATGCGGAGGCGCGTGCTGCATGTGAAAATATCCTGGCCGAAAAGATCCAGGCTGAAGGTCAAATTTTGTTGGCCTGGCGCGATGTGCCGGTTGATAACAGCACTCTGGGTGAAAGCGTCAAGGCGGTCGAGCCCGTGGTGCGTCAGGTATTCGTCGGATGCGGCAAGAAAACGCCGGATCAGGATGCGTTCGAGCGCAAGCTATTCGTTATCCGCAAAACGGCAGAGCATGCAATCAGCAAATTGGGCAAGGGGCAAGGCGAAGGCTTCTACGTGCCCTCGCTATCGTCGCGCACCATCGTTTATAAGGGCATGTTGCTGGCCGACCAGGTCGGCAAGTATTTTTGCGATTTGCAGGATACCCGGGTGGTGAGTGCATTTGCCCTGGTGCATCAACGTTTCTCCACCAACACCTTCCCGACCTGGAATCTGGCACACCCGTTCCGTATGATTGCGCACAATGGCGAAATCAATACCTTGCGCGGTAATGTGAACTGGATGGCGGCGCGCCACGCCGCGATGTCCTCCAAACTTCTTGGCGAAGATCTGGAAAAATTGTGGCCGCTGATCACCGAAGGCCAGTCTGACTCCGCCTGTTTCGACAATGCGCTGGAGTTGCTGGTGGCGGGCGGCTATTCGCTGCCGCATGCGATGACGTTGATGATCCCTGAAGCATGGGCGGGCAATCCGCTGATGGACGAAGAGCGCCGCGCATTCTATGAATATCACGCCGCACTGATGGAGCCGTGGGACGGCCCGGCTGCCGTGGCTTTCACCGACGGGCGTATGATCGGCGCGACGCTGGATCGCAACGGCCTGCGTCCGGCGCGCTATCTGATCACGGACGATGACGTGGTGTTGATGGCCTCCGAGATGGGTGTATTGCCGATTCCCGAACAAAAGATCGTCAAGAAATGGCGCCTGCAGCCGGGCAAGATGTTTCTTATTGACATGCAGGCTGGACGCATCGTGGACGATGTTGAACTGAAGCACCAGATCGCCACCGCCAAGCCGTATCGCAAGTGGATTGAGCAATCACGCTATTTCCTCGATGATCTGCCTGTTGTCACCCGCAGGGTCAGCACACCGGCAGCCTTGCTCGATGCGCAGCAGGCATTTGGCTATACCCAGGAAGAGCTCAAGTTCATCCTGCTGCCGATGGCCAATGCGGGAGAAGAAGCGACCGGTTCCATGGGCACCGATAGCGCGCTGCCTGTGCTGTCGGGCAAGAGCAAAGTCTTCTATAACTATTTCCAGCAGCTGTTTGCACAAGTAACCAATCCACCCATCGATCCGATCCGGGAAGAGATCGTGATGTCGCTCACTTCGTTCATTGGATCCAAGCCCAACCTGCTTGGCGTGGACGAGACAACACCCGCGCCGCGCCTGGAGGTGCACCAGCCGGTGCTGTCGCACGAGGATGCAGCCAAGCTGCATGGCATCGACAAGCTGACCAAGGGCAAATACAAATCAAAAGTGCTGGATATCACCTACCCGGTGAAGAATGGTGCGGACGGATGTAAAGCTGCACTGAAGTCGCTGTGTACGACGGCGGACAAAGCGGCGGCTGCAGGTTACAACGTGCTGATCCTTTCGGATCGCACGGTGTCCGCGAAGCATGTGGCGATCCCGGCCTTGCTGGCCACGGCGGCGGTGCACCATCATCTGGTGCGTGCCGGGCAGCGTACCAGCACCGGGTTGGTAGTTGAAACCGGTTCCGTTCGCGAAGTCCATCACTTTGCCCTGCTCGCCGGTTATGGTGCCGAAGCAGTGTATCCGTGGTTGGCGTTTGACACGCTTGCCGCGCTGCAGTTGCCGACAGGTGTAACGGTGCAGGATGCGCAAAAACGCTTCATCAAGGCAATCAACAAGGGTTTGCTCAAGGTGATGTCCAAGATGGGCATCTCCACTTACCAGTCCTATTGCGGGTCGCAAATTTTTGAAGCAGTCGGTCTCAACAGCAAGTTTGTCGAGCGTTATTTTCCCGGCACCGCCACGCAAATCGAGGGGATCGGCCTGCAAGAAGTGGCCGAGGAAGCGCTGCGCATGCACGCGTCGGCATTCGGCAATGATCCACTGCTGGCGGACATGCTCGACGCGGGGGGCGAGTATGCCTGGCGTACTCGCGGTGAAGATCACACCTGGACGCCCGATTCCATTGCCAAGCTGCAGCACGCGACACGCGCCAACAACTACACGACCTACAAGGAGTACGCCAAACTCATCAATGACCAGACCAGGCGCCAGATGACACTGCGCGGTCTGTTCGAGGTCAAATCGGCGGGTGCAGCCATACCCTTGGAGCAGGTTGAATCAGCGAAAGAAATCGTCAAACGTTTCGCCACCGGTGCAATCTCGCTCGGTGCAATCTCCACCGAAGCGCACACCACGCTCGCCATTGCCATGAACCGCATCGGCGGCAAGTCGAATACGGGTGAGGGCGGCGAAGATGCCAACCGTTTCAAAGTGCTGCACGGTGGTGAGAAGCTGTCCGAGATTATCGGCAAGAACCGCATCGAAGCGGATAAAACCATGCTATCCGGCGACTCGTTGCGCTCGCGCATCAAGCAAGTGGCCTCCGGCCGCTTCGGGGTGACTGCGGAATATCTGGCCAGTGCCGACCAAATCCAGATCAAGATGGCCCAAGGTGCCAAGCCGGGCGAGGGCGGGCAGCTGCCCGGCGGTAAAGTATCCGAATACATCGGCAAATTACGCCATTCAGTACCGGGTGTTGGCCTCATTTCGCCACCGCCACACCACGATATTTATTCCATCGAAGACTTGGCACAGCTTATCCATGACCTGAAAAATTCCAACCCCTCCGCTTCCATTTCGGTCAAGTTGGTGTCGGAAGTTGGTGTGGGCACGGTAGCGGCGGGTGTATCCAAGGCCAAGGCGGATCATGTCGTCATCTCCGGTTTCGATGGCGGCACCGGTGCTTCGCCGCTGTCGTCGATCAAACATGCCGGCACGCCATGGGAACTGGGCTTGTCGGAGGCGCAACAGACGCTGGTGCTGAATCAATTGCGCGGGCGGATCGCGGTTCAGGTCGATGGCCAACTGAAGACCGGGCGCGATGTGCTGATCGGCGCCCTGCTGGGTGCCGACGAATTCGGCTTTGCCACCGCACCCTTGGTGGTGGAAGGGTGCGTCATGATGCGCAAGTGTCATCTCAACACCTGCCCGGTCGGGGTTGCCACGCAAGATCCGGCACTGCGCAAGAAATTTACCGGCCAGCCGGAGCACGTAGTGAACTATTTTTTCTTTGTCGCCGAAGAAGTGCGCGAATTGATGGCGCAAATGGGTATGCGCAAGTTTGAAGACTTGATTGGGCGCAGTGACTTGCTCGACATGCGCGCCGGCATTGATCACTGGAAAGCCAAGGGCCTGAATTTTTCCAGGGTATTTCATCAGCCGCAGGTGGCGGCGAGTGTCGCGCGTCGCCATGCCGAGGAGCAGGATCACGGGCTGGACAAAGCACTGGACAACGAACTGATCGCACAGGCAAAAGAAGCGCTTGACGGCAAGCGGGTGGTAACCATCGAGACCCGGATTCGCAATGTGAATCGGAGCGTCGGAACCATGTTGTCGTATGAAGTGGCGAGGCGTTATGGCAATACGGGGCTACCGGACGATACCATCCGCGTGAAATTGCTGGGTACCGCAGGCCAAAGTTTTGGTGCCTTTCTTGCGCATGGCATCACTTTTCAGCTGGAGGGCGAGGGCAACGACTACGTCGGCNNCGGAAGACAACATCATCGTCGGCAATACTGTGTTGTATGGCGCAACGGCAGGCGAGGTTTTTTTCCGTGGAGTGGCTGGAGAACGTTTCGCAGTGCGCAATTCAGGCGCTATTGCGGTGGTAGAAGGACTGGGTGACCACGGTTGCGAATACATGACCGGCGGCCTGGTGGTGGTTTTGGGTCAGACCGGGCGCAACTTCGCGGCTGGCATGTCCGGCGGTGTCGCTTACGTGCTGGATGAGGATGGAACCTTCCCGCAGCGTTGCAATATGTCCATGGTGCAACTGGAGGGTGTGCCGGAAGAAGCCAGTGCCAGCGAGACCGGTGAAGTGGACAGCAAGGGGCGTGTGCATTTCAACCATCTGAACAAGGCGGATGAGGTGGTGCTGCGCGGCAAGATCGAAAAACATCTGCGCTATACCGGCAGCGCCCGCGCGAAAAAGATTCTCGACAACTGGGCGAACTATCTGCCGAAATTCGTCAAGGTAATGCCAACCGAATATCGTCGTGCACTGCTGGAGATTGCGGCGCAACAAAAGGAGGCTGCATAATGGGCAAGCCCACCGGATTCATGGAATTCAAGCGTGTCAGTGAGGGCTACGCTCCGGTCGAACAGCGGGTCAAAAATTACCGGGAGTTTGTCGCGCATCTGGCCGATGCCGAGGCCCGGCAACAAGGAGCGCGCTGCATGGATTGCGGAATCCCGTTCTGCAACAACGGCTGCCCGGNNTCAACAACATCATTCCCGACTGGAATGACCTGGTCTATCGCGGTAACTGGCAGCGGGCGCTGGAAGTACTGCATTCCACCAACAACTTTCCGGAAGTAACCAGCCGTATTTGCCCGGCCCCGTGTGAGGCGGCATGCACCTTGAATTTCAACGACGAAGCGGTCGGTATCAAATCCATCGAGCATGCCATCATTGACAAGGGCGGCGAGAATGGTTGGGTGCTGCCGCAACCAGCCAAACAAAAGACCGGCAAAAAAGTGGCCGTGGTCGGTTCCGGCCCCGCCGGACTGGCTGCGGCGCAGCAACTGGCGCGTGCCGGTCATGCTGTCACCGTGTTCGAGAAGAACAGCCGTATCGGTGGTTTGATGCGCTACGGTATTCCAGACTTCAAGCTGGACAAGCGCCTGATCGATTGGCGAATGGCGCAACTGGCTGCCGAAGGTGTGCGGTTCCAGACCAATACCTTTGTGGGCAAGGAATTGCCTGGCAAAGAGATCGCCAATGACGCGAAGAAAACCGTCAGTCCACAGCAACTGCAAAAAGATTTTGATGCCGTGATTCTTGCGGGCGGTTCCGAGCAGCCGCGCGATCTGCCGGTGCTGGGGCGCCAGCTCAAGGGCGTGCATTTCGCGCTGGAATTCCTCATTCCGCAGAACAAGGAGGTGGCGGGTGATGCCAAAAACCCGATCAATGTCGCTGGCAAACATGTTGTCGTCATCGGCGGCGGTGATACCGGCTCCGATTGCGTCGGCACTTCCAATCGCCAAGGAGCTGCTTCGATTACCCAGATCGAAGTCATGCCGCGCGCGCCGGATGAGGAGAACAAACTGCTGACCTGGCCGTACTGGCCGATGAAACTGCGCACTTCCAGTTCACACGAGGAAGGTTGCGAGCGCGACTGGGCCATCGCCACCCAAGCGTTTAACGGTGAAAAGGGTGTGCTCAAGTCAATCAGTGCGGTGCGCGTCGAATTCAAGGGCGGCAAGATGGTCGAGGTGCCGGGTAGCGAGTTCGAGTTGCAGGCGGATTATGTATTCCTTGCCATGGGCTTCACCAACCCCTTGGCCCGGGTGCTGGATGCCTTCGGCGTGGAGAAGGATGGTCGCGGCAATGCGAGAGCAACGACCGATGGCGATGGGTGCTACCACACCAGCGTGAAGAAGGTGTTTGCGGCGGGTGATATGCGCCGCGGCCAGTCGCTGGTGGTTTGGGCGATCCGTGAAGGCCGCCAGTGCGCACGCGCAGTCGATGAGTTCCTGATGGGTTCGTCGGTGTTGCCGCGATAAAAAACCATTTGTCCGCAGATTTCTCAGATTTAAAAGCAAACAAAAATCTGCGTGAATCCGCGGTTAAGCTTTTCATAGGATAGCCATGAACTTCAAAGTAAAGAACGACACCTTTCTGCGCGCCTTGCTGCGCCAGCCTACCGACTACACACCGTTGTGGATGATGCGCCAGGCCGGCCGTTTCCTGCCTGAATATCGCGCGACGCGGCGCAAGGCGGGGAGTTTCATGGGTTTGTGCAAGAACACTGATTTGGCGACGGAAGTCACCCTGCAACCGGTTGAGCGTTTCCCGCTGGATGCAGCCATTCTGTTTTCAGATATCTTGACTGTGCCGGATGCGATGGGTCTTGGTCTGTATTTCGCCGAAGGAGAAGGCCCCAAGTTCGAGCGCCCGCTGGAAACGGAAGCAGATATCAAAGCCTTGCACGTGCCGGATATTGGCAAGGATCTTAAATACGTGACCGATGCCGTGTCGCAAATCCGCAAGTCTCTCGATGGGCGTATACCCCTGATCGGCTTTTCCGGCAGCCCGTGGACATTGTCCTGCTACATGGTGGAAGGTGGCGGGAGCGACGACTACGCCAAGGTGAAAACCTTGCTGTACAAAGAACCAAAGCTGATGCACCACATCCTCGACGTTACCGCGCAGGCGGTCACGGCTTACCTGAACGCGCAGATCGAAGCCGGCGCGCAAGCCGTGATGATCTTCGATTCCTGGGGGGGCGCACTGTCGCATGCCGCCTTCCATGAGTTTTCATTGGCCTATACCCAACGCATCATTGCAGGACTGACCAAGGAAAAAGACGGCGTGCGTATTCCTTGCATCGTCTTTACCAAGGGGGGCGGCTTGTGGATCGAGAGCATCGCCGATAGTGGCTGCGATGCGGTTGGGCTGGACTGGACCATGGACATCGGCGTGGCGCGGCAGAAGGTGGGACACAAAGTGGCGTTGCAGGGCAACCTCGACCCGGCGGTATTGTTCGCCACGCCGGACATCATTCACAACGAAGTGGAGAAGGTCCTGAACAGTTACGGCTACGGCAGTGGCCATGTGTTCAATCTGGGGCACGGCATCTCGCAGCACACTGATCCGGACAACGTTGCCGCGCTGGTACAGGCGGTACGCGAATTGAGTAAAAAGTACCATTAAATCAAGTCCCGTCCTGTTGGTTATGAACAGGGGGACTTGGACAAGGAAGGCCATAGGAAAAACCACCTGTGGCCTTTTCGTTTTCTTGCATAACCTATTGTTTAATAAGCGTTGAAGTGGGGTGAATAAAAAATGGGCGCGGAAATAAAAGTGTATACAGAATGCAGGGTTAGCCAAAGACAGGGCAGAATTTCCACAAACTTATCCACAGCAAATGTGCATAAGAAAAAATGCCTATATGGTTCAACGTGATTAGCTAAACTTCGCAGAAATGACCCGAGAAAATCCCACTAACACATCGATTGTTCGAGTCGCGCTGGACGTGCCTTTGTCAACACTTTTCGATTATGTCGAGAGTGAAGGAATGCAGGTCGAAATCGGTCAGCGCGTGGTGGTGTCGCTTGGACGTAAAGAGGTTACCGGTATAGCGCTGGAGCGGACGGCAAAGTCCGAACTGGAACCGGGAAGGCTGAAATCCATTGTGCGGGTATTGGGTGACGTGCCACCTTTGCCGCAGGAGCTGCTTGCGCTGCTGCGTTTTTGCAGTGACTACTATCACTATCCGCTGGGCATGGTCATGCTGTCAGCTTTGCCGGTGCGCTTACGGAACACAGAGCCATTCACGGAGAGGCGGGTGCTGATTTATCGTTTGAGTACAGCAGGAGCGGCGCTTGATCCGGCGACGTTGCCAAAGCGCCGGGTGGTACAACAACGCCTTTTGCAAGCACTGCGTCATGCTCCGTCGACGGGTGCGCAATTGCGCAAGCTGGCTTCCAGTGTACCCGGCGCATTGAAAGCACTGCTGGAGGCGGGCTGGATCGAGTGTGTCGCGCGCACCTCCCTCCCGCAAGCGGGGGAAAGGACAAACGAGAAAGGCAATTTTCTTCTTGGGGCGCATGCACTCACGACTGAACAGCAGCAGGCAGTCGATGCCGTGAATCGGCCAAATGGTTACGGCTGCTTCTTGCTGCACGGCATCACCGGCAGCGGCAAGACAGAAGTGTACGTGCATTTAATGCACGAGATGTTGCTGCGCGGCGGTCAGGTCTTGCTGCTGGTGCCCGAAATCAATCTTACCCCGCAACTGGAAAACTACTTTCGCAGCCGCTTTCCCGATGTGGAGTTGGTCAGCCTGCACAGTGGTCTCGCCGACGGCGAGCGCACACAAAATTGGCTCAAGGCACAATCCGGTGAAGCACGCATCGTGCTGGGTACGCGCTTGGCCGTATTTACCCCGTTGCCGGAATTAAGTTTGATTCTGGTGGATGAGGAGCATGACGCGTCGTTCAAGCAACAAGATGGTTTGCGCTACTCCGCACGCGACGTGGCAATCTTTCGCGCCAACCAGCGCGGGTTGCCGATCGTGCTCGGCTCGGCAACCCCATCGCTGGAAAGTTGGTACAACGCACAGAGTGGTCGCTATCAATTATTAAAGTTGACGCAGCGCGCAGTGCAGCCCGCCACCTTGCCGCTTGTGCGTTGTCTGGATATCAGTCAGCTGCCGTTGCAGGAAGGATTGAGTGAGCCGCTACTTGCCGCCATCGAATTGCGCCTGCAGCGCAGGGAACAAAGTCTGATTTTCCTTAATCGGCGCGGTTATGCACCGGTGGTGATGTGTACCGCCTGCGGCTGGCTGTCCGAATGCAAACATTGTGCGGGGAAACTGGTGCTGCATCTGAAAGACCGCAGCCTGCGCTGCCACCATTGCGGCTTTCAACAACGCGTGCCACGTGCCTGTCCCACTTGCGGCGATGTTGATCTGAAACCGGTTGGCATGGGAACACAGCGCATGGAAGAAGCGTTGCAGGCGCGCTTTCCTGACGCGCGTATCTTGCGGGTGGATAGAGACAGCACGCGCAGCAAGGGCGCGTGGAATGCAATGCGCAAACTGATCCACGATGGTGAGGCTGACATATTGATCGGCACCCAGATGCTGGCGAAGGGACACGACTTTCCCAATCTCACCCTGGTTGGCGTGCCTTGTCCCGATAGTGCTTTGTACAGTGCAGATTTTCGCGCCTCGGAAAAATTGTTTGCGCAACTGACCCAGGTTGGCGGCCGCGCCGGGCGGGCCGACAAGGCGGGCGAAGTCATCATCCAGACAGCCTTTCCGCATCACCCGCTGTTCCAGGCTTTGCGCGCGCATGATTTTGAAAGTTGGGTGCAGAACTTGCTGAACGAGCGCCGGATGGCGGGTTTTCCGCCCTTTGTTTATCAGGCCCTGTTGAGCGCAGAAGGCAAACAGGAAAGCGAGCCCTACCACTTTTTGCAACAGGCGCGCCAGCTGGCTCTGGAATTACAGCTACCGGTCGAAGTGTATGGCGTTGTCCCCGCCGCCATGCCCAAGCGTGCCAACCACTTCCGTGCACAACTGCTGGTGCAGAGCGGGCAGCGCAAATCGTTGCAGACGTTGCTGCGTGAGTGGAAGCCAAAACTGGATGCACTGCCAGCGGCAAAGCTGCGCTGGGTGCTGGACATAGACCCACTGGAATTCTAGGAAATACCCCGACAGAGCTATCAACTATCTGGCGGGATAGGGAATATAATCGCGAAAATTTCAATGTTGCTACGGAGAATAAAATGAAAGAGATACAAAGGTTCACCCTGGCCGATTTGACGCTACCCATGAAGACTTTGTACAGCGGTTACCTGTTGGTGATCGGTCTGGGTTTGTTGTTTGCGGGAGCACAAATCATGCTGACTCACGGTATGGCCGATGGCAAAGTCGGTTTGTCCGTTGATGACATCGTGTACAGCTACTACGGGAATCGCACGGAAGGTTCAAAACTGGTTTCCAAGCTCAACGGCTCGATGAAGGACAATGCGCCGCCCGAAATACGTATGGCGATGATCAAGTGGGCGGACGCGGGTGGACCCCAAGATCAATGGGAGGAAAGGATTTCTATGGACGTGGAGCAATACTGCTCTCCCTGCCATGCCAATATGCCCGGTTTGACGGATATCAGTGACCGAATAACGATGGACAAGATGATCCAGGTGGATGAAGGACAATCGATGTCCAACCTCACCCGTGTTTCGCATATCCACCTGTTTGGCATCTCCTTCATCTTCTTCTTCGTGGGTTGGATATTCAGCTATGCAACCGGTATCTCGCAATTGAACAAGGCGATCATCATCTCTGTTCCATTCCTGTTTCTGATCGTGGACGTGCTGTCGTGGTGGCTGACCAAATGGAATCCAAACTTTGCCTGGTTCGTCATCATCGGCGGTTTCGGCTACAGCGTCGCGGCTTCCATCATGATCTTCACTTCGCTGTATCAGATGTGGATATTGCCGCGCCGCAGCAAGCCACATGATCCGACTCCACAGTGATTGTTGCAGTGATTCCAGAAATAACTTACTGATTGGCATGGCCGCTTTATCGGTCATGCCAATCAGTCCGTTGTCGCAATGAAATATAACCCCAAAAATAAAGTGTTGGAATTTTCCTCCGAGGATGAGGCGGCGCTGTTTCACAATCAATTGACCGATCTCATGCGCGCGGCAATGAGCGGCGTTGGCAATGCGGAGACTACTGATGAAGAGGGCGCGAGGCTTACGAGGGAATATTTTGAGAGATATGCAGTTCTGACAGACGCACTCTGCCGTTTGCGCGCGCATCTGCCGAGGAAAATGGGCGCTTAGCATTTATAAATCTTCGTGATGTAAATGGATCAGGAAGGTTCTTATGAAAGAGACAGCCATGACAGATAACAAAAATTCCAGACGTTCTTTTCTCGGAAAAGTAGCGGCAGCCGTGGGCGTTATAGCGGCGGCAGGTTATGTGAAGACTTTGATTTCCGGGGCAACTTCGCCGACCGTGGGGGTTGCGGGGAAGTACACAGATGATGCGGTGCAGCAGGAAGAAGCTTTGCTGGGAAACCGTTTGGTCATTATGACTGACGCGGAAAAAACGCAGAGGCTGGATGAGTTGCTGCGTTGCCATTACAAGGAAATCTCTTAGGGTCTTGTTCCATACCGTTCGTGAATGGGGATGCTAATGTCAGAAGAAAACAATACAAATCCGGAAGAGTCGGCAGATTTGGATAATAGCCGGAGGGATTTCTTGAGATATGTGTGCACTTCGAGTGCTGCCGCGCTGGTTGTGGCATCCGAATCGTCTGCCGCTGCTGTTGTGGAAGAGGCAAACTCTGCGGATGCCGAGGTGACCGTTGCCGAATTCTTTCAAGGGCATTTTGTACTGATGTCTGACGAGGAAAAGAAACAGGCCATCGCGCGGCTCGAAAAAAGATATAGCGCCCAGTACGGGAAAAAAACAACCGTTTCCGATGTCGCTGCGCCGGACGGCGTGCTGTTCGGCTATGCCCTTGACATGTCGAAGTGCATAGGCTGCAGGCGATGTGTTCATGCGTGTGCCGAAGAGAACAACCAGTCACGCGGAGAGTCGGCGATTCAATGGATACAGGTAATGAAAATACCGAAGGGGAACATTTCATTTTCGGCGGAGGAGTTGGAGAAGGGTTATCCCGAGAAAAGCAGATTTGGCGATTACGGCGTGCAGGTTGGCGGAAATGCCTATCACCCTGCCGGCCTGACCACTGAAGGCGCACAAAGTTATTACCAGGACGAAGCAGTTCCTGACAAGGACTTCTTTTACATGCCTGTCCAGTGCCAACAGTGTGAGAAACCTCCCTGTGTAAAGGCGTGCCCTGTGAGGGCGACATTCAGGGATCATGCCGGCGTGGTTTTGATCGATTACAACTGGTGCATAGGCTGCCGCATGTGCCAGCTGGCCTGCCCCTACCACGCGAGGCGTTTCAATTGGGGCGAACCCAATCTTCCCGCAGAAGAGATGAATCCCAAGACCCACTATTTCGGGAACAGGCCGCGGATGAAAGGGGTCATGGAAAAATGCACCTTCTGCGTGCAGAGAACACGGGAAGGCCGGAACCCCGCGTGCCTGGAAGCCTGCCCCGTTGGTGCCAGGAAATTCGGCAATCTGCTCGATCCCGAAAGCGATGTCAGAAAAGTGCTGGCGACGAAGAGGGTGTTCAGATTCAAGGAAGAATTTGGCACTTACCCGAAATTCTTCTACTACATCGGTTGAGGGCACAACATGAAAAAAGCATGGTCTTTTGCAAGGGACATCAGCCTGTATGCCATCAAGGGCGGCCCTTTTTTCTACGCGTGGATGCTCTTTCTGTTTTTCTTCATTCTGGTTGGCCTTTACACATCATACCGGCAGTTTTCCGAGGGGCTCATCCTGACCGGGGCAACCGACCAGATCCCCCTGGAGATGTTCTTTGCAAACTTTGTTTTTACGGCGCACGTTGCCGCGGCAGCCGTATTGGTGGTCGCACCGGGATATTTTTACCATCGCAAAGACATCAAGGAGCTTGCCGTGATAGGCGAGATAATCGCCATGGTGTTTGTGGCGACAGGGATCACGTTCATTCTGTACCACATGGGAAGGCCGGACAGGTTGTTTCACATGATACCCGGTATAGGATTCCTGAACTTTCCCAACTCGATGCTCGTCTATGACACGATCGTCCTGAACGTCTATTTGTTACTGAATCTGACCGGTGTTGTATATATCCTTTACAACAAATATGTCGGCACATTTGATTCCAAGCATTTGGCAAGATGGTTCACACCGATCGTCTATCTGGCCATTGCCTGGGGTCCCCTGATCCATATCGTTACCGCATTTGTGCTTGCCAGCAATGCGCGCATGGTGCCGTGGGCAACCGCAGTTTTGCCGTTTGGATTTCTGTCGATGGCGGGCGCATCGGGACCGGCGCTGATCATCCTGATTTTTCTCCTGACCAGGAAATATTCCAAGCTTCAGATTAACGACTCGATCATCGATCTGCTCACCACAATAATTGCATGGAGTCTGGGAATCCTGATGTTGGTGTTTGCAGCAGAGATATTTTCTGTTCTTTATTCGAGCACAGAGCATGCTGCTTCGCTGAAGTACACCATGTTTGGACATAACGGGCTGAACAAGTATGTCCCATGGTTCTGGGGCGACATCGGCACGCTGATTGGTTGCTTTATTGCGCTGCTCTTTCCGGGGGTCAGAAGAAGTTATAACTTCTGGCTTCCGATCGTATGCCTCCTGGTTTTCTTTGGGGTGCTGGTTGAGAAGCCGATGGTTCTTGTGTTTCCGGCCTTCAGCCCGTCTCCTCTCGGTGAATACACCGAGTACCACACGACCCTGATCGAATTCTTGAACGTGCTGTTTATCTGGGCGGTGGCATTCCTTTGGCTGACACTGATCATAAAGGGCGCGATCGGCATACTGACGGGCGAAGTCCGGTATCGCAAATCGCCGCCACGCAAGGCAGTGCAGCATTGAGGAATCATGTTTTTCGGCATCCCTGCGGCAGAATGTGCCGGGGGCTTGTGGATAGACAGAATATGAGGAGTATCAAATGATTTGCCTGCATAAAGCATCGAGAATCGTCGTGTTTGCCTTGAGCGGCTTCCTCATCGTCGGGATGGGGTCCTGTAAAGTCGCCAGCGCAGCAGGAGAAAATGCCGAAACACAGACCGCCAAGCCGGTAACGGATTGTTATGAAAGCCGGGAAGATTACGCAACTGTTTCCAGGACCGAGAACGCTGTCCCCGAGTATGGTTTTCCAAGCATCAAATGCTCAAAGACGACAGGGGCCGTCTTGTGGTACGGCGACCCCTATGAAGGAACGATACCGATGGGGGCGATGCCGGAAATAAAAGATCAGACACACGGCAATTTTGCAAACGCGGTTGTGAAACCCAGAGAGCCTCATTTGACCTATTTCAATCTGGGCCCAAATGGTTGCAAGACCTGCCATGACGGGAAGACCGTGCCAAACCCGAAAGACGGGAAGCCGAGGTTGCTGTCGATGCACCAGGATATCGTCGAGAATTCTCTCGAGTTGCAGCACGGTCGTGGTGCCGTGTGGTGCCTCGATTGCCACAGCCCAACGAATCGCAATAAATTGATGAACCGCAGGGGGGATAAAATAAGCTTCAATCAGCCCCAAAGAATATGCGGGGAATGCCACGGTGAAAAATACATAGACTGGAGGGCAGGGATACACGGGAAGATAATCGGCTCTTGGGCATCGGATGGAGGCAAGAGACGTTGGTGGGTGTGTACGGAATGCCACAACCCGCACACGGTTCAGAAGAACAGATTTAACCCGGTAAAACCGGAGCCGCCGCCGCCCCTGCCTCGGGGCATGAAGAATGCCAGTCATGAACGCAGCGAGACCGAATGACCTTATCAGTATCTCCATGAATCATGACAGACGAAAGTTGTTCCGTGCGTGATAACTCAAAAAATACTGTTGGAAGGGATTTGCATGACGCCATCGCCGCCGTCACAGGCGGCGATGGCGTTTTGACGGGTGCTGCCGCCGCCGCGTACTGCAAGGATTGGCGCGGGCGTTATCAGGGCGATGCGCTGGCGGTGGTGTTCCCGTCTGATACGCGGCAGGTCAGCGCCGTGGTTAAACTGTGTGCGGCGAACAACATCGCCGTTGTGCCGCAAGGCGGCAACACCAGTCTGTGCGGCGGTTCCGTACCGCTAAAGGATGCCGGTCAACAGATCGTCATCAACCTTTCGCGCATGAACCGTATCCGCAATGTCGACGCGGTCAACTACACCATGACGGTGGAGGCAGGGTGCAAACTGGAGTCGCTCTACGCCGCACCGGAGCAGGCGGATCGCCTGTTTCCTCTGGGACTCACCGCCGTTGCGCCGCACTGTGAGATCGGTGGCAACCTTTCAACCAACGCGGGCGGCATCAATGTGTTGCGCTATGGTACCGCGCGCAACTTGGTGCTTGGGTTGGAGGTTGTCTTGCCGGACGGGCGTATCTGGGATGGGTTGCGCAGCTTGCGCAAGGACAATACCGGTTATGACCTGAAGCAGCTGTTCATCGGCGCGGAAGGCACGCTCGGTATCATCACCGCCGCCGTGCTCAAGCTCTATCCTTTACCGAAGTCGGTGGCAACAGCCTGTATCGCGGTACGCGACCCGGTGGTCGGCGTGGCGCTGCTGGCACATCTGCGCGCGACCTGCGGTGACATGATTAACGCCTTCGAGCTGATCTCGCGTTCCTGTCTTGATCTGGTGTTCAGGCATATCGCCGACACCCGCGAACCGTTCGCCAGACAACACGAATGGATCATCATCACCCAATTGGCCAATGTGTTGCCCGTGCCGCTGGAAGCGGCTCTGCGTGATGCACTCGACTCTTTTGGCGCGGGGGTGCTTGAGTTTGGCATCACCGCGGACGACACCAAAGCCGAACGGTGGTGGAAGCTGCGCAAGAACATCGCCGAGGCGCAAAAGGCTGAAGGCGTGAGTATCAAACACGATATCTCGGTGCCGGTCAGCCTCGTGGCTGAATTCCTCACCCGGGCCGGTACAGCGTTGCGCCATACTTTTCCCGACATCCGCATTGTTGCCTTCGGCCACATGGGTGATGGCAACGTCCACTACAACATCTCCATGCCGGATACGGCACAGAACAAAGACTTTATTCAGCAGCAAGAACATAACGTAAATCACATCGTATATGAAATTGTGCAAGAGCTTGAAGGCAGCATTGCCGCCGAGCACGGCGTGGGGCAAATGAAGCGGGAAGAAATCGCCCGCTACAGGAGTGAAGTGGAAATGGAGCTGATGCGCAGCATCAAGCAGGTGCTTGATCCGCACGGGTTGATGAACCCGGGCAAAGTGATTTAAACCGCAAGCACCGTCATTCCCGCGCAGTCGGGATTTCACGCAACGAAGGAGCGCACATGGCAAACCAACCCGAGATCACCAACATGGCACTGTTCTGCGATTTTGAGAACGTCGCGCTCGGCGTGCGCGATGCCAAGTACGCGCAGTTCGACATCAAGAAAGTGCTGGAACGCCTGCTGCTCAAAGGCAGCATTGTGGTCAAGAAAGCCTATTGCGACTGGGACCGTTACAAGGAATTCAAGGCCACCATGCACGAGGCGGCCTTCGAGCTCATCGAGATCCCCCATGTGCGGCAAAGCGGCAAGAACTCCGCCGACATCCGCATGGTCGTCGATGCGCTCGACCTCTGCTATACCAAAGCCCACGTCGACACCTTCGTAATCATCAGCGGCGACTCGGATTTTTCACCGCTGGTATCCAAGCTGCGCGAGAACAACAAATACGTCATCGGCATCGGCGTCAAGGATTCAACCTCCGATTTGTTAAGTGCCAACTGTGACGAGTTCATCTTCTACGACGACCTCGTGCGCGTGCAGGAGGCCAAGAAAAAACAGGCCGCCAAGAAAGTGCCGGCCAAAGTGAAACCCGAAACCGCCAAACCGAATGCTGTCAAAGGTGAAGACGACAAGAAACAGGAGGCGATGGACTTCCTGGTCGAAACTGTCGAAGGACTCATCTCCGAACGCGGTTCGGACGAAAAACTCTGGGGTTCGATGGTCAAACCCACCATGCAACGGCGCAAACCCGGCTTCAACGAATCGTATTACGGCTACCGCTCGTTCAAGGAATTGATGGAAGACGCGCAGCAGCACAAACTGGTGGTGTTGGTGAAAGACGAAAAGTCGGGGCAATACACCATCCGGTTGGCGGCCGGGGACTAATTCACGGACAGTCTGGCAGTACTCATCGTTGAAGTTGGATTCTTCCAGGGGCGCATTCTCGGCCATGCTGACAAATATGTGCCTGTGCTAAAGTAACCGCTGTGTCCCAACAGCAGCCAGTCGCCATCGACAATTTTGCATTCCAAGGTATGTTCGCTGAGCGCATTTTATGAAAATACTAGCCATCGGTTTTGATTCTGCTTGGTCTGCCAATAACACTGGCGCTATTGTTGGTGTATTGAAGGAGAACGACTGCTACACGGCACTGAGCAATCCGCAAGCAGCAAGTTTCAATGAAGCCAGTCAAAATGGTGTAAGTAAAATAATCAAAGCTTGGCAAAAAGAGCATTCACCAGACTCGGTCCTGATACTGATAGACCAACCGACCATCGTCACAAAATCAAGTGGACAAAGAGCTGTCGAGAATATCGTCAGCTCGCCTGTTGGTAGGCGTTATGGCGGCGTACAGTCATCCAATACCGGCAAAGCTGACTTGTTTGGCGATGCTGCTTCGATTTGGACATTCTTGGAAGCATTCGGTGGAGCCTTCGATCCAATAAAATTGCCTTTGAAAGGAAGCGGCGTGATAGAAACGTACCCCGTTTTAGCGATGATTGCGATGGGATGGGGGCGTGAAGATAATCACCCTCGACCTAGACCAACTGGACGACTTTCAAAATACAACCCCAGCAAGAAGGGCCCCACATTCAGTGATGACTGGAAATATGTTTGCAATAACTCTGCTGAATTTTTTAATTCATTTGGATTGAAATCCATAGCTGAATGGCTAACGCAAGCAAGAGACAATCCAACACCAAAAAAACTCGACCAAGACTGCTTGGATGCTTGCTTGTGTTTGTTGGTTGGAATCCATTTGATTGAAAAGAGGGCTTGCCTATTCATTGGCGAAATGGATTCCGGTTACATGGTTGTTCCATTCGATCAATCTCTGAATAACGAACTGGTAGCTCGTTGCAATGAAACCAGGCGTAATCCCAAAGTATGGGTGCAACAGTTCAAGTTGACGTGATCACACACCAATGAGTTCGTCCATTCTTACATCATCAGGAAAATGGTTTGACGTATTAAAGCCTGATCCAGCACTGATTGACCTGCGTGACATAGCTGGCGCTTTGTCCAAACTTTGTCGTTACGGCGGTCACTGCAATCAATTTTATTCCGTAGCTGAACACAGCACGCTGGCTGCAGAAATGATGCGACAGAACATGGGGAATGACACCATGCTAATTCGTTGGGCATTACTTCATGATGCAAGCGAAGCCTATGTAGTGGACATTCCGCGACCTGCTAAACGTCAATTGCCAGAATACATGAAGATTGAGGAGGCGATTCAGCGGGCCGTGGCGTTGCGGTTTGGACTGCCTTGGCCGATGCCACAGGAGGTGCATGAGGTGGACAGCAGCTTATTGTCCTTGGAGCTTCGTGCCTATATGCCTAGGCAGCCAGATAATCTGCTGCCGCCATTATCATTGATGAAATTGGTTGCTGGCATTCCGGCTGAGGCACTATCACCTTCAGATGCTGAAACACTATTTTTGAAAACCGCATCAGCACTTGAACTTACTTAGATGTGACTTGAGTTGGCCCAAGGGAGCAAGATGAATAAACATCCATTGATTGATTTTTTCTATTTTGACGGAAATGATGATTGCGGCCGCACATTGACGCAGATTCTCAATCAATCTGATGAGTGGCTAGAGAGCACTCACGATTTTATTCAATGGCTGTTCCCACTCAGTGCAAAAAGTGGCGCAAATCCTGATGCGCCGTTAATCGATTCAAAGCTAATCTCAGCGTTTTCATTGAACGAGAT
This sequence comes from Gallionellaceae bacterium UBA6222, assembly GCA_002421915.1. Classification (GTDB taxonomy): domain Bacteria; phylum Pseudomonadota; class Gammaproteobacteria; order Burkholderiales; family Gallionellaceae; genus Sideroxyarcus. Next base: position 6,501 of record DISA01000061.1, on the reverse strand, counting down.
TGGGGTAAATAATTTGATTAAAGCATTTGACAGGATGCTGAAGTTTTATGGCTTACATCGAGAAAATGAAACTATTCGAAAAGGAAGTAACTGGGATTCTAGAAAGGGATTCTGGTTTACGGAACCAACCCATAACGATCTTCGCATTACTAGGATAATTAGTTCATTAGCAAGACTAGGCCAAGAGCGATACGCTAAAGCATTTCTCGATGCTTTAAATGCGTTATCGAAAGAACCTGAATGTGGATTTTCGGAAAATGCGATGGAGTATTGGAAGTCCGCGATAAATAGTTCGGCACCTTCTTCCAAAACTCCAGAATTGAAGGGCGAAAACTCGCTCATATCTGCTGACAATAACCATAAACTGAGGACTCTACTTCCAGAGGAGCAGTTTGAGAAGGTGTCTCAACTTATACAGAATTACGAAGAAAATCTTAGTCGCCTTTATAAGGAACGGCTTGAAGTTATGGAGTATTTGACGACTCGCAGGTAGTGGTGCATTTAACGTCCAACGACCGTTATGCCGACGAGCGGCACTTCATCGAGACCCATCTGACATGTCGCTTTGGTCGCTAACCGACCTTTAAGAAGCCCGCGGTTGTCGAGTTGCGCGCACAAGCGGCCGGACATTCCTCAAATGCTATAATCCGCGCCTCTTTTGAAGGCGTGAAGCAATGTCCGTAGTTCTGAATTTCAAGTCCCATTTATCCGATCTGTTCGCGCAGGCTTTGCGCAGAGTCGCACCCGAGCAAAGTGACGCGACCGTCCTCATCGAGCGCCCCAAGCTGGCTTCGCACGGCGATTACGCCTGCAATCTGGCGATGCAGCTGGCCAAGCCCTTGCGCAAGTCGCCGCGCGATATCGCCAATGCGCTGATTGCGGCGCTGCCGCAGTCCGACGTCATCGACAAGGTGGAGATCGCGGGCGCGGGTTTTATCAATGTGTTCATCACCACGGCCGCGAAGCAGGATGTGGTGCACGGTGTGCTGATGGCGGGTGCGGGCTATGGCCATGTGCATGTCGGGCAGGGTCGCAAGGTGGGGGTGGAGTTCGTGTCGGCGAATCCGACCGGGCCGTTGCATGTCGGCCACGGTCGCGGCGCGGCGGTGGGCGATTGCCTGTGCAATGTGCTGCACGCGGCGGGCTGGAATGTGACACGCGAGTTCTACTACAACGATGCGGGTGCGCAGATCGACAATCTGACATTGTCGGTGCAGTTGCGCTGCAAGGGCATCACGCCGGACGATCCTTTGTGGCCGGAGTCGGGTTATCGCGGCGATTACATCGCGGATGTGGCGAATGCCTACATGGCAAAAGAACCGGTCGAGGCAGATGATCAGCACACCATCGGCAAGGGCGATGCGGACGATGCGGACGCCATCCGCCATTTCGCCGTGGCTTATCTGCGCCGCGAACAGGATCTGGACTTGCGCGCATTTCAGGTCGAATTCGATGTATTTTCTTTGGAGTCCGCACTCTATACCGAAGGCAAGGTGGAAGAGACGGTCAATAAGCTCATCGCCAGCGGGCACACCTACGAGCAGGACGATGCGCTGTGGTTGCGCACCACGGATTTCGGCGATGACAAAGACCGCGTGATGCGCAAAAAGGACGGTGGCTATACCTACTTCGTGCCGGACGTGGCCTATCATCTGGACAAATGGCGGCGCGGTTTCGAGCGCGTGATCAACGAGCAGGGTTCCGACCATCACTCGACCATCACCCGCGTGCGCGCCGGTTTGCAGGCGCTGGGCGCTGGCATCCCCTCCGGTTGGCCGGACTATGTGCTGCACCAGATGGTGACAGTGCTGAAGAACGGCGAAGAAGTGAAGATCTCCAAGCGCGCCGGCAGTTACGTTACGCTGCGCGACCTGATCGACGAGGTGGGCTGCGATGCCACGCGCTACTTCCTCGCCGCGCGCCATCCCGATTCGCAGCTGGTGTTCGACATCGATCTGGCCAAGTCGCAAAGCAACGACAACCCGGTGTATTACATCCAATATGCCCATGCGCGCATCCATGCGGTGCTGGCGCAATGGGGTGGCGACCGCCAGGCATTGCACCAGGTGGCGGTGAGTACACTGGAAAGCGAATATGAAACCGCCCTGCTGCAACGTCTGATTGATTTCCCGCAGGTGATCGAGTCCGCGGCGGAAGATCTCGCTCCGCACCAGATTGCCTTTTACCTGAAGGAATTGGCAGCGGATTTTCATAGCTATTACAATGCCTCGCGTTTTCTGGTGGAGGACGAGAAGACCAGACTGGCGCGTCTGGCGCTGATTGCGGCGGTGGCGCAGGTGTTGCGGAACGGATTGGCACTGCTCGGTGTCACAGCGCCCGAGCAAATGTAGTTTGAAAAGGAATGAAAATGGCAAATGGCGGCGCAGCACAAAAGAAATCCAGGACGATAGCCTCGATGATTGTCGGCATCGTGATCGGTGTGACGGTTGCCGGATTTGTCGCTTGGTACATGACGCAAAAAAATCCCGCATCGTTCAAAGAGCCGCCGGTCGCCCGTGATGTCGCCAAGCCCCTGCCGCAGCCGGCTGCCGCTCCCCCCGCGCCGCGTGCGCCTGCAGCGGATCAAACCCGGCAATTCGAGTTCTACCGCGTGCTGCCCGATAAGGCGGATGGGAAGACATCGCGCAGCACGCCGCCCATTGCCAAGCCCAGCGTCACGCCGAGTGTGAAACCGGCCGATACGGCGCCCTATATCATTCAGGCCGGTTCGTTTCAAAACCCCGCCGATGCGGAGAAACTGAAAGCCAGGCTGGCGCTGGTCGGCCTTGAGGCGACTGTGCAGCGTGTTGATTTACCCGGCAAGGGCGTCTGGCATCGTGTGCGTCTCGGCCCCTATCAGGGGCTGAATGCGGCCAATGAAGCCATTGCCAATTTGAAAGCCAACGGTGTGGTGAATGCCACTGCCAGCCATACACAATAAAAAGGAGATAAGCATGAAACTGATGCATAAGTTGATCGCCATTGCGCTGTTGTTGATTGCCACGCAAGTGCAGGCGGGCGTGGTTGCCGGCCGGGACTATAAGGTGCTTAATCCGCCGCAGCCGACCAGCAGCGGCAGCAAAGTGGAGGTGCTGGAATTCTTCTTTTATGGCTGCTCGCATTGCTATCACTTGCACGGCCCGTTAAGTGCCTGGGAAAAGACAATGCCCAAGGATGTCAATCTGCAAATGGTGCCGGTCATTTTCCGTGACTCATGGGAGCCGATGGCGCGTACTTTCTACGCGCTGGAGGCGATGGGTATGCACGAGCGCGTCCACAACGATCTGTTCGAGGCATGGAACGTGTTCAGCACCGATCTGAGCGACGAGAAGAAAATCACTTCGTTCGTGGCCAAACGCGGCGTGGATGCAGCAAAGTTTGGAGCAACCTACAACTCGTTCTCCCTTGCGGGCAAAGTGGCACGCAGCAACCAGTTGGTGCGCAGCTACGGAGTGCGTGGCACACCGACCATCGCGGTGGATGGCAAATACATCATCACCGGACTGGAGCCTGCCGACACAATCCGCGTACTCAATGAAGTCATCGAGATTGCACGCAAGGAACGTCGCGCCGGCAAGCGCTGATGCGGGTCGTCATAACCGGCGCGTCGAGCGGCATTGGTCTGGCCCTCGCGCGCCATTATCTTGAACGCGGCGCATTGGTCGCTGCCATCGCCCGCCGTGGCGAGCTGCTGCAAACCCTGGCGGCAGAATTTCCGGACAAAGTATTCTGTTATGCGCTGGACGTGCGTGATGCAGAGGCGCTGCGTGCCGCCGCCGCAGATTTCATGGCGCGCGCCGGCGTGCCGGATATCGTGATTGCCAATGCCGGTGTGAGCATCGGCACACTCACCCGCTACGCCGAAGACAATGATGTATTCCAGCATGTGATGGATATCAATATGCTGGGTGCGGTAAAGACCTTCCAGCCTTTTGTCGGGGTGATGCGTGAAGCGGGTCATGGCAGGCTGGTCGGTATCGCCAGTGTGGCCGGGTTTCGCGGACTGTCCGGCGCCGGCGCCTACTCTGCTTCCAAGGCGGCACTGATCTCCTATCTGGAAAGCCTGCGTGTCGAACTGCATGGCAGCGGCGTCAGGGTGGTCACAGTATGCCCGGGCTATATCCGCACGCCGATGACCGATATCAACCACTACCTGATGCCGTTCATGCTGGAAGTCGACGATGCCGCACGACGCATCGCGCGCGAAATCGACCGCGGTTCTTCGTTCGCCGTGGTGCCCTGGCAGATGGCGCCGGTCGGGCGAGTGCTCAAACTGCTGCCGAACTGGCTATACGACCGGCTGTTCGCCAGGGCGCCGCGCAAGCCGCGCATCACCGGCTGATGGCAATCTATAAAAAATTCATCCAGGGTGGAGTGCCGGAATATCTGGCCCACTATTACTGGTGGGCCTATCTGTGGGACAAGAGCATCTGGTTCTTCGACCATCAGCCCGTCATCAACGCCATCCTGTTCGGCCAATACGACAAGTTGCTCAACAAGACGCTGGCGCACGTCGAGCGCAAGCCCGGGGCAAAGCTGTTGCAGCTCACTTGCGTGTACGGCAAGCTCACGCCCTCGCTGTTGCACCACACCGACAGTGAAGTGCATTTGTGCGATGTCGCTGTCGGGCAGCTGGAGCTGGCACGCGGCAAAACGACGGAGGTCGCCGACCGCTGCCACTTGGCGCGCATGAACGCCGAGTCGTTGGGGTACGCCAACAACGCGTTCGACCAGGTCATCCTGTTTTTCCTCTTTCACGAGTTGCCACCACAGGCGCGGCAGCATGTGTACGACGAGATTGCGCGCGTGCTGAAGCCGGGCGGCTCGGTGCTGATCACCGAATACGGCAGCACACCGCATCGCCATTGGTTGTATCGTTTCCGGCCATTCCGCTTTGTCCTCGGGCATCTGGAGCCGTTCCTGCCTGGATTCTGGCAGGAGGACGTGCGCGCCAAGTTGAGTGGGGCTTTGCACAAGCATGGCAAGGCACTGGCAGAAGAGCCGCATGTCGAGCACTGCTTCGCCAGTTTTTATCGTGTCATGCGTTTCAATCTACAGGCGTAAGTGGGCAGGTGATACCGTTGCGTCAGGGCGCGCTGCACTCCCGGTCGCCGCGCGGGCGCATGAAGCGCGCAAAACGCGGAATGCCGGTCTTTGCATTGATCCCGTTGTAGCGATACGTTACCCAGCAACCGAGCGCCGGTGGCCGATGCCGCTCGGCATCAGACAAGCCGGAACCCAGCTTGAAGCGCAGCCCCGCCTCCGTCTCGACCTCCAGTGCGCCGAGTAGCCCGGTGTATTTTCCCCGGCCTGGCAGATGTGCGATTACCCGCGCTTCGGCATCCAGATAGGGCTTGTACTTGAGCAGGTCGTCGCTGCGTTCGGCGCGGTAAAGGGCGGTACCGCGATGCAGCATCAGGCCCTCGCCGCCCTGCTTTACGACGCGCGCCATCCTGGCGCGCAATGCCGCAACATTACTCACCTTTGACTGCTCGACATGCCGTACCCATGGCTGACGGATCGCGGCGATGATCCGCCCAAGTTCGATGTTGCGCTCGCTGAAACTGCCGGGATGTGCGGGCAGGTCAAACAGCATGAACCGGATCTCGCGCCACGCGGCATCGTTCGGTTGAGCCTGGCGGATAGTGGAAACTGCTTGCGCGAAACGACCTCGTCCAGCCCATAGTTCACCGTCAAGCGGCGTTTCCGGCCAGCCGGCAGTGAACCATGGCGGTGCCTGAATGCGCATGCCGCCGCGTGTCAGCAACTGCGTGCCATCCCAGTAGCCGCGCACGCCATCATATTTTTCGCTGACCCAGTATTCGGCCAGTGGGATATCGTCACGGTAGATGTTGGCCAGTGTCAGCGTTGGCGGGGCGGGCTCGGCCGCGAGCAGGGATGCAGAATATGCGATGGAGAAAAATACCGGCAGCAATGAAACCAAACGCGGGCACATCGTTACCTCCACAAACCAATTGGCCAAACAAGGAAACGGGTTTAAGCGGATGGGCGCGTGGCATGCTCCAGTTGAGTTAACCACGCCAGCGCTGCCACGCGCGATTTACCGCACATCTCAAGCGAAGGCTGCAATCCGCCGCAGAACGCGGGGCGATCTGCCTTGCCGAATACCTTGCAACGAAACTCCGCATCAAGCTGGACACACGGCACCCCGGCTGGCTTGCCTTGCGGCATGCCTGGCAGGGGCGAGGTGATGGAAGGGGCGATGCAGCAGGCGCCGCACCCTTCGCGGCATTTCATCGTCATGCCTTGTGATACACCTCGGCCCCCCGCTTCACAAACTCGATAGATTTCACTTCCATGCCCTTGGCCAGCGCTTCGGTTTCGGCGATGCCTTCTGCTGCCGCGAAATCGCGCACGTCCTGGGAAATTTTCATCGAGCAGAAATGCGGGCCGCACATCGAGCAGAAGTGCGCGACCTTGGCCGACTCCTTGGGCAGCGTCTCGTCGTGGAAGGACTTCGCCTTGTCGGGGTCGAGGCCG
>DISA01000002.1:4541-72300 GCA_002421915.1 Gallionellaceae bacterium UBA6222 | reverse complement strand
GGGTGAAGTCCGACAGGCTGCTAGATTGAAAAGAATGTCGATCGGACGCTTGCGCCCGCGAACCTGTACCGGCTTACCATTGAGTACAGCCGTCAGAGAAGTTAGGCGCTGCTGACCGTCCAACAATAATTTTCTTCCAGCGAAGGCATTCGTATCTTGTGCGATGGCGAAGTCCCTTGTGGGCACAGCCTCATCAGTTTCCCACATGAGGATAGAGCCGCTCGGGTAGCCACGATAGAGGGAATCCAGCAAATCGCGCACCCGAGTCCCTTGCCAAACGTAATGACGTTGAATTTCTGGCAGGCGCAGTTCACCGCGCTTATACATATCCACCAACGTGGCAATCGGAATGTTCTGTTGTTGCATGGTCAGCGTTCTCCTTGAAATGATGCAAAATGACGCCGCAGTTGGATTGATTCCAATACTTTTACATCAACCAACGGGTCAGCACCGCAATTGTTTTCACTCATGCACCACCAATGCATCGCCAGTAATTTCAACAAAGCGGTTGGATGCAAAGGCGGCTTCTATGCCGGATAGGTTTGCGTGTAAAAGTTTTTCCAATTCTGCGTTGTTGATATTGCCAGTGGAGATCAATAACAGCAGCGGTTCGCCAGTAACCAGAAAGGTCTGAATGAAGTCGGCATCTTTGCTAACTACGATGCGACCATCCCGCTTGGCGCGGGCGATGACTTCTTGATCTGTGGTGAGGTTCTTGCGGGGAAGATCGAGGGTGTGCAATGCATCGTGTCCCGCTTCGTTTAGCCAACTGGCGAAGCGCCGTGGGAGTTGTGCATCGACCAGGAATTTCATGCGGCCAGACGTTCTAGCCGATTAACATGTGTGAGACGGGCGGCGTAAGACAGCGCTGCCAAAATATCTTCGCGTTCGAGGTCCTCGTAGTCGGCCAGAATTTCTTCGGTGCTCATGCCGCTGGCCAGCCACTCCAGCACGTTTTCAACCGGATAGCGCAAGCCGCGAATGCAGGGCTTGCCGTGGCACACTAGCGGGTCAACGGTGATTCGGTCGCTCATGATATCTCCTGCATTTTTGGGAACGGGGAACGTCCAGCATCTTACACCAGCTTTTTCAACTGATAAATCCTCTCCAGCGCTTCCTTCGGACTCATCTCATCCGGCTGCAGGTCGCGTAGCGCAGACACCAGCGGATGCTCTTCCGGTTCCGGCGCTTCGGGCGCGGCGGTGAAGAGGTCGCCCTGCGGGTTCTGCGCGGCGCTGTTCTGTTCCAGCTTCACCAGTTGTTTCTTCGCGCTGCGGATGACGCTGTTCGGCACGCCCGCGAGGGCGGCGACTTGCAGTCCGTAGCTCTGGCTGGCGGCGCCTTCGTTCACGCTGTGCAGGAAGACGATGCTGTGCTGGTGTTCGATGGCGGCGAGGTGGACGTTGGCGAGTTGTTTGAATTCTTCGGCCAGTCGCGTGAGTTCGAAGTAGTGCGTGGCAAATAATGTGTAGCTGCGGTTGATCTCCAGCAGGTGGCGGGCGATGGCGTAGGCGAGGGCGAGACCGTCGAAGGTGCTGGTGCCGCGCCNNGTGGCGTTGTGCAGGATGTTGGCGGCCTCGGTCATTTCGACCATAAAGGTGGAGCGTCCGCTGGCGAGGTCGTCCGAAGCGCCGATGCGCGTGAAGATCTGGTCGATCTCGCCCAGCACCGCTTCCTGCGCGGGGACGAAGCAGCCAACGTGAGCCAACAGCGCGATGATGGCGGTCTGCCGCATGTAGGTCGATTTACCGNNTGTTGGGGCCGGTGATGAGCAGCATGTGGCGCGCGTCGTTGAGCGTGGTGTCGTTGGGGGTGAAGGTGTCCACTTGTGCTTCGACGACCGGGTGGCGACCTTTGATGATGTTGAGCTGCGCGTCGTCGGCGAATTGCGGTGCGCTGAAGTTCAGCGTGGCGGCACGTTCGGCGAAGGTGGCGAGCACATCCAGCTCGGCGATGGCGGCGGCGATACGTTGCAGTTGTTGGATGGATGGGGCGAGCGCGTCCAGCAACTGGTCGTACAGATATTTCTCGCGCGCCAGGGCGCGATCGTTGGCGGAGAGTGCCTTGTCTTCGAAGGCTTTCAGCTNNGTCTGGCGGCGGCGGTAGTCGTCCGGCACTTTTTCGGCGTTGGCTGCGCTCACCTCGATGTAGAAACCGTGCACGCGGTTGTATTCGACTTTCAGTTTGTCGATGCCGGTGCGGGTGCGTTCGCGCATCTCCAGTTCGAGCAGGAAATCGCCGCAGTTGGTCTGGATGCCTCTTAATTCGTCCAATTCGGGGTCGAAGCCGTCGGCGATGACGCCGCCTTCACGCAGGACGGAGGAGGGTTCGTCCTTGAGCATTTTTTGCAGCAATTCGATCAATGATGCGTCGGCATGCAATGCATCGGCAAGGTGCTCGATGAGCGGCCGGTTTTGTGGGTCGGACTTCAGTCCGACGTCATTGCTATCGTGTCGGACTGAAGTCCGACCCACAAGAATGGTTTGTAGTTGTGGCAGTGTCTTCAGCGTGTCGCGCAGGCCGGAAAGGTCGCGCGGGCGTGCGCTACGCAGAGCGATACGGGCGGTGATGCGCTCCACGTCCACGCTGGGTTTGAGGTGGTCGTGGATTACTTGGCAGCCCTCTCCCCCGGCCCCGTTAATACTCCCTCTCCCACTGGGAGAGGGCATGGGGTGAGGGGCGGGCGAGGGGAGTAGTGCGTCCACGGCATCTAACCTTGCGCGCAGCACGTCGCGGTCCCGCAGCGGATGGTGCAGCCAGTGCGCCAGCAGACGGCTGCCCATGTTGGTGGCGCAGGTGTCCAGTAGCGAGAGCAACGTCGGCGCGGGTTCGCCGCGCAGGGTCTGGGTGATCTCCAGGTTGCGCCGGGTGGCGGCGTCCATGCGCACGTATTGGTCGGCGTGGTAGACCTGTGCGCTGCGGATGTGGGCGATGCTCTGGCCTTGTGTGAGTTTGGCGTAGCCGAGCAGGGCGCCTGCAGCACTCAACCCCAGCGTGAATTCCTCACAACCGAAACCGGCGAGGTCGCGCGTGCCGAATTGCTGGCACAGCGCACGGTGTGCGGTGTCGCGCTCGAAGTGCCAGTCGGGAAGGGATTTGCTGGCGGCGTTCCTGAATTGCGGCGCGGTGGTGCTTTCGGCAAACAATATCTCGGAAGGTTGCAGGCGTTCCAGTTCGGCGGGCAGGTTTTTGGCTGATACTTCGGAGAGGGTGAAGGTGCCGGCGGCGAGGTTGAGCCAAGCGAGGCCGACTTCGTTGTTGCGCTGGTGCAGCGCGAGCAGCAGGTTGTCGCGCTTTTCTTCCAACAGGGCAGAGTCGGTGACGGTGCCGGGGGTGACGATGCGCACCACTTTGCGTTCGACCGGGCCTTTGCTGGTGGCGGGGTCGCCGATCTGTTCGCAGATGGCGACCGATTCGCCCATCTTCACCAGCCTTGCGAGGTATTGCTCGGCGGCGTGGTAGGGCACGCCCGCCATTTTGATCGGCTGGCCGTTGGTCGCGCCGCGCTGGGTCAGGGTGATGTCGAGCAGCTTCGCCGCGCGCACCGCATCATCCATGAACAGTTCGTAGAAATCGCCCATGCGGTAGAACAGCAGCATGTCGGGATGCTCGGCCTTGATGCGCAGGTATTGCTGCATCATCGGTGTGTGTTTGCTTGGCGTGTCGGTCATTGGCGGTGCGGCAGAGAGGCTAACTCGAACGGCTTATTTATGAAGTGGCGAGAGTATACTTTTTCCATGGCCGGGGCACACGCAGGGAGTGGGTAGCGATGTCGAAAATCATCATCATCACCGATCTGGACGGGACACTGCTTGATGCGGCGAGCTATTCCTGTGCGCCGGCACAGCCTGCACTGGACCGGATTCGCGCGCGCGATGTTCCCCTGATCTTTTGTTCCAGCAAGACTCGGGTGGAGATCGAAGTGCTGCGCCGCGAACTGGACAATCATCATCCCTTCATCAGCTCAAACGGTGGCGGGGTGTTCATTCCGCGCGGCTATTTCTCCATACCATTCGATGCTACGGATGCGGGGGATTACCAACTCATCACGCTTGGGATCCCTTATACGGAGATCCGCCGTCAATTTATCCGGCTACGCGACGAATTGCAGGTGCAGGCGCGTGGTTTCGGTGATATGACGATCGAGGAAATTGCCGCGCTGACCGGTCTGTCGCCCGATGCGGCGCAGCGGGCACGGCAGCGCAATTTCGACGAACCCTTTGTGTTTGCCGGCGAACCCGACAAACGTTTTCTGCACGCGATCGAGGCAGCCGGTCTGAACTGGACCGAGGGGCGGCTGTTCCACCTCATGGGTCGGCACGACAAGGGAAGCGCGGTGCATCTGCTGCAGGCGCTGTACGAAAAACAGTTTGGCACGGTGACGAGTATCGGGTTGGGCGACAGCTTGAATGATCTGCAAATGCTGCAGGCGGTCGATCAGCCGGTGCTGGTGAAGCACGATGACGGCAGCCACGATGCGCGCATCACTATCCCAAGACTCATCAAGACGCGCTTGCCCGGCCCGTCCGGCTGGAACGAGACAGTACTGCGCCTGCTGGACGCAAATGAAAACGGGATATTGCGCACGCTCTTTGATGCCGCGCTGGCTGCAGTTGATCCGTACCACGCAGTGCTTGGGGCGGTGAAGTTCGAGAACGGGCATCTCCGGGTGGCGGACGCCGATTACGATCTAAATGCATTCGAACGCATCCTCGTGGTCGGCGGCGGCAAGGCCACGGCACGCATGGCGCAGGCGGTCGAAGCCTTGCTTGGCGAACGGATTTCCACCGGGCTGATCGTGGTGAAGGACGGCCACATGCTGCCGCTGAAGATCATCGAACAGGTGGAGGCCGCACACCCGGTGCCGAACGCGGCGGGTGAGGCCGGTGCGCGGCGCATCCTCGATCTGGTGCGTGCCGCCGACGAAAAGACACTGTTGCTTTGCCTGTTGTCGGGCGGCGCTTCCGCACTACTGGTCGCCCCTGCCACCGGTTTGACCTTGCAGGACAAGCAGGATGCGACCGGCCTGTTGTTACGGGCGGGTGCCTCCATCGATGAATTGAACGCGGTGCGCAAACATCTGTCCGCCATCAAGGGCGGCGGGCTGGCACAGGCGGCGCATCCGGCGCAGGTGCTCACACTGCTGTTGTCGGATGTGATTGGCGACCGGCTCGATGTGATTGCCTCCGGGCCGACTGCGGAGGACGGTTCGACTTTTGCCGATGCGCTGGCGGTGATTTCCAAATACGGATTGCAGGACAAGATGCCGCCGCACGTGATGACTTGTCTGTGGCAGGGTGCAGGCGGACAACTCGCCGAAACGGCGAAGGCGGGCGACCGCAGCTTCAACCATACGCGCAACGTGATCGTTGGCGCACTCGGTCTGGCGCAGGATGCGGCAGCGGCAGAATCACGGAAACTCGGGTTCAGCACCCGGATCATTAGCGCGGAACTGCAGGGCGAAGCGCGCGAGGCGGCGCAGTGGCTGGCACAGATTGCGCGTGCTGAATTGAGCGAGATGGGCAAAGGCGAGTGCCGCTGCCTGCTCTGCGGCGGCGAGACTACCGTCACGGTGCGCGGCGAGGGTAAGGGCGGGCGCAACCAGGAACTTGCGCTGGCCTTTGCGCTGGCGGTCGAGGGGCTGGATGGGGTGACGTTGCTCTCCGCTGCCACAGACGGCAGCGATGGCCCCACCGATGCCGCCGGGGCGCAGGTCGATGGTCAAACTGTCATGCGGGCGCGCGAGCTGGGCATCAATCCGCAGCAGCATCTCGACGACAACGATTCTTACACCTTCTTCCGGCGTTACGATGAGCGATCCGGAGAACACAGCCAACTCATCACCGGCCCTACCGGTACCAACGTGATGGACGTGCAGTTGCTGTGGTTGGATAAACGGGGGGCCGATACACCCTTATCGTGATAAGGTGAACGCAAGTCAGGGAGGCGCTTCGAACCATGGACGCTGTCACACTCAGAGCTGATGTCCGGCAAAAAATCGCACAGTTCGGGAAGGTCGATATCGTTATCGGCATCCCCAGCTTCAACAGCGCGCGCACCATCGGCCATGTGGTGCGTGCCGTGCAGGCCGGTCTGGCCAAATACTTTCCCGAGCACACGGCGGTGATTGTCAATTCCGACGGTGGCTCCAGCGATGGCACCATGGAGGTCGTGCACAACACTTCCATTGTGGATTTCGGCACAATCCTGCTGCATCACCGCATTGAACCCGTGCTCAAAATGGCGTTCCCGTACTCTGGCATCCCCGGCAAGGGCAGCGCCTTCCGCGCCGTGTTCGAGGTGGCGCAGGTGCTGGATGCCAAGGCTTGTGTGGTGGTCGATTCCGACCTCAGGAGCATCACGCCGGAGTGGATCGAGCTGCTGCTCAAGCCGGTGCTGAACGGCGGTTTCGATTATGTTGCGCCGCTCTATCATCGCCACAAGTTCGACGGCACCATTACCAACAGCATCGTTTATCCGCTCACCCGTGCGCTGTACGGCAAGCAGGTGCGCCAGCCCATCGGCGGCGATTTCGGTTTTTCCGGCAAGCTGGCACAGTTCTATCTGACCAAGGACGTTTGGGAGACGGATGTGGCCCGCTTTGGCATCGATATCTGGATGACCACGACGGCCATCGCCAATGGCTTCAAAGTGGCGCAAGCATTCCTTGGCGCCAAGATTCACGATGCCAAGGACCCCGGTGCCGATCTGGGCAATATGCTGTATCAGGTAGTCAGCGCCACTTTCCAGCTGATGGAAGACTATACCGAGGTGTGGACACCGGTACGCGGTTCCGAGCCGGTGCCGATCTTTGGTTTCGAATATACGGTTGGTCTTGAACATGTGAATGTGAATACGGCGCGCATGCTGGCGCTGTTCCGCGAAGGGTTGCTCAATCTGGGCGAGATATGGAGCGGCATCCTCGGCGCGGGCGACTTCAAAGAGGTGGGGCAACTGGGCGCGCTGGAGGATGCGAAATTTCATTTTCCGCCGACGCTGTGGGCACGCATCATCTACGACTATGCCATCGCCTTCCACCTGAAGCGGCTGCCGACGGAGCATCTGCTCAAATCATTGCTGCCGCTGTATATCGGCAAAACCGCCTCTTTTGTGCTTCAGGTCGATCGCCTGGAACAGTCTGATGCAGAAGCGGAAATCGAAAAGCTGTGCCTGGAGTTTGAGAACGGCAAGGATTATTTGTGCAACTGTTGGAAATAACCCCGGAAGGAGATGATCATGAGGGATTTTTTGAATCTGATGCTGGAACCGTTGCAAGAGGTGTTTGCCAAGTTCATGGCATTCGTGCCCAACCTGCTGGCTATGCTGGTGATTCTGCTGGCCGGGGTTCTGCTGGCGAAGCTGCTGCGCGTGCTGCTGGTGAAATTTCTGCTGGCGATCAAGTTCGATAGCTGGTCGGACCGCATGGGCTTCACCACGCTGATGCGCAAGGGTGATTTATGGCTGAAACCGTCCGCAGTGCTGGGCGGGATCGTGTTCTGGATATTGGTCATTGTCACACTGATGGCCGGTCTGGGCGCACTTAATGTCGCAGCCATTGATACGCTGGTGGTGCAATTTTTCAGCTACCTGCCACGCGTGTTTTCAGCGGCGGTCATTCTCGCCATCGGCTATCTGTTCACCAGTTTTATCAGCCGGGCGGTGTTGATTGCCGTAGCGAACAGCGGTTATCACTACGCACGGCTGCTTGCCGAGGCGATACGTGTGCTGTTGATGCTGATGATTCTGGCCATGGTGATGGAACAGTTGCAGATCGCGACCAACATCGTGCTCGCCGCGTTCTCCATCCTGTTTGGCGGCATCGTGATCGCGCTTGCCATTGCCTTTGGTGTGGGCGGCATCGACACGGCACGCCGTGTCGTCGAACAGAAATTTTCCGAAGCACCCCCGGAAAAAGCACCGGACGATATTGAACATCTCTGAACGGAGGTTGCTATGTCTGACTTTTTCCAAAGCGGCATCATTACCACGCTGCACCAGCTGGGCCAGCCGTCACTGGAGCGATTGGAGTCGGAACTGCTTGGCTTTGCCAAGACCCGGCCAATTGCGCTGGTGCTGCCCGCCTTGTATTCCGAGTTCGAGCGGCCGGCGATGCCGGGCATCGTGCAGGAATTGACCAAAGTCAAATATCTGAATGAGGTTGTGCTGGCACTGGATCAGGCGACGGAAGCCGACTTCAAGCGCGTGCGCGAAACCATGGCGCCGATCCAGGCGGAAGTGAAGATCATTCACAACAAAGGCAAACGCGTGAGCGAGGTGTATGAGACGCTGCGCCGCAACGGGCTGGATGCCGGCCCGCAGGGCAAGGGGCGTTCGGCTTGGCTGTCTTACGGTTATGTGCTGGCGCGCGGCAAATCGGATGTGATCGCGCTGCACGATTGCGACATCCTCACCTACAACCGCATCCTACTGGCGCGGCTGTGCTATCCCATTGCCAGCCCGACCCTGAACTATGTGTTCTGCAAGGGCTACTACAGCCGGGTGACCGACAAAATGAACGGGCGCGTGACGCGGCTGCTGGTGACGCCGCTGGTGCGTTCGCTGCAGCAACTGGCCGGTCAGCACGGTTTCCTCGCTTTCCTCGACAGTTTTCGCTATCCGCTGGCCGGCGAATTCAGCATGAGCGCCGATCTGGCGCGCATCAACCGTATCCCGTCCGATTGGGGGCTGGAGGTGGGTTCGCTGGCCGAGGTGTACCGCAACTATTCACCGCACCGGGTATGTCAGGTGGATATCGCCACCACCTACGAGCACAAGCACCAGATACTCTCGGCGGAGGATGCGGAGAAAGGGCTGATGAAGATGGCGGTGGACATCTGCAAGTCGATCTTCCGCACGCTGGCGTCAGACGGTGTGGTGTTCTCGGACGGCCTGTTTCGTTCCTTGAGCGCGACCTATCTGCGTCAGGCCGAGGATACGCTGCTGAAATATGAGTCTGATGCAATGATCAACGGACTGGCATTCGACCGCCATGAGGAGGCCAAAGCGGTTGAGGCGTTTACCCGCGCCATCGCGATGGCGGCACAGGCCTTCGTCGAGAATCCCATGGGCACACCGCTCATCCCGAACTGGAACCGGGTGAGAGCGGCCATTCCGGATATCTTCGAGATGCTCAAGCTGGCGGTGGACGAGGACAACAAGTAGTCCAGTCGCCAATCAATTCAGGCTGTTCAGCCCTTCAAGCCTTCTGTCAGATGCGGGGCGATCAGCTTGAGCAATTGTTCGTGGATGTGCGGATTGCCGGCGCAGATGTGGCCGCTGGCCATATAACTCTGGTTGCCCGCGAGGTCGCTGACGATGCCGCCCGCCTCCGAAATGAGCAGCGCCCCACCCGCAATATCCCAGGGCTTAAGCCCGGTCTCGAAAAAGCCGTCGTAACGCCCGGCAGCGGTCCAAGCCAGATCGAGCGAGGCGGCGCCGGGGCGGCGCAGACCGGCGGTGTTCTGCATCAGATCGCGGAAGATTGCCATGTAGGCGTCAATATGCTCGAAACGGGTGTAGGGGAAGCCGGTGCCGATCAGGCTGTCGGCCAGCTCCTTGCGCTTGCTGACGCGGATGCGCTTGTCATTGAGGAATGCACCGCGCCCGCGCGTGGCAGTGAACAGATCGTTACTGGTCGGGTCGTACACGACAGCCTGGGTCAGCACGCCGTGGTGTTGCAGCGCGATGGAGACGGCGTATTGCGGTATGCCGTGCAGAAAATTGGTGGTGCCGTCGAGCGGATCGATGATCCACAGGTACTCCGACTCGCCTTGGGCGCCACCCTCTTCTGCTAGAATCGCGTGGGTCGGATAAGCCTGTAGCAGGGCTTCGACGATGATGTGTTCGGCGGCACGATCGACTTCGCTGACGTAATCCGCATGGGATTTCTTGGTCACGGTGAGGTGGTCGAGGTTGTCGGCGGCGCGATGGATCAGATTGCCGGCGCGACGCGCGGCCTTCACCGCGATGTTGAGCATGGGGTGCATATCAGTACGACCTTTTTAATGAGCAGGGGAAATCCGGCGCGCATTTTAATCGGTATTGCCTTTTGAATAAACCTAATCCTTTGCGTAGAGTGCTGCCATGAGCAACATCAAGCTGTTTGAATCGAAGCAGATTCGCTCCATTTGGACCGAAGACGATCAAAAATGGTATTTCTCCATTATCGATGTGGTCGCTGCGTTGACGGAAAGCCAGAATCCGCGGGACTACTGGTATCGCATCAAACAGCGAGAAAAGATCAGCGGCATGGAACTGTCGACAATCTGTCGACAGTTCAAACTCGAAGCGCCGGATGGCAAGTTGCGTGAAACGGACTGCTCCAACACCGAAGGATTGCTCCGCATCATCCAATCCATCCCCACGCCCAAGGCCGAACCCTTCAAACGCTGGCTGGCCAAAGTGGGTTACGAACGGCTGGAAGAGATCGAAAACCCGGAGCTGGCCGCCGCATGGATGCGTGAGCTTTTCAAGGCCAAGGGTTACAGCGANNCAGTTACCGAGGATTCCTCGGTAACTGCCGCCGATAGAAAAAGGGTTGCCCATGAAAACCGATCTTATTCATACAATCACCGGCATCTTTGAAGCTCACGCACAGCAAGCGGAAAACGGTATCGAATTCTGGCTTGCCCGTGACCTTCAGCATCTGCTTGGTTACGATGAATGGCGGAACTTTTCCGCTGTAATCAACAAAGCCAAAACTGCTTGCGAAGTATCCAATCATGCTATTTCAGACCATTTTGTTGACGTCAACAAAATGGTTGGCCTCGGCTCAGGCAGCCAGTGTGAGATGGATGGCATCATGTTTACTAGCAACCAATGTTCAAAATTTCCGGGGATGATGCTATGAGCAACATCAAGTTATTCGAGACGAAGCAAATTCGATCCGTATGGAATGAAGCTGACAGCAAGTGGTATTTCTCGGTGGCCGATGTAGTCGAAGTTTTGACCGACTCCACCAATGTCAGGGATTACATCAAGAAGATGCGCAAGCGCGAGCCTGACTTGAACGCCAACTGGGGGACAATGTGTCCCCCACTTGAATTGTTGGCCCCGGACGGCAAGCGTAGAAAGACGCAATGCGCCAATACGGAAGGCCTGCTCCGCATCATCCAGTCCATCCCATCCCCCAAGGCCGAACCCTTCAAACGCTGGTTGGCCAAGGTGGGTTACGAGCGGCTCGAAGAGATCGAAAACCCCGAGCTAGCCGCCGCGCGGATGCGTGAGCTTTTCAAGGCCAAGGGTTACAGCGACGAATGGATCGAGAAGCGTGTGCGTGGCATTTCCATTCGCGACGAACTGACCAACGAATGGGAAAAGCGCGGCGTGAAAGAGCAGCGCGAATATTCCATCTTCACCGCCGAAATCAGTCGCGCCACTTTTGGCATGACACCCGCCGAGTACAAGGAATTCAAAAGCCTCGACAAACCGGCGGACAATCTGCGCGACCACATGAATGATCTGGAGCTGATCTTTACCATGCTGGGCGAAGCCTC
This sequence comes from Gallionellaceae bacterium UBA6222, assembly GCA_002421915.1. GTDB lineage: Bacteria > Pseudomonadota > Gammaproteobacteria > Burkholderiales > Gallionellaceae > Sideroxyarcus. The sequence goes on along the minus strand of DISA01000002.1, from coordinate 60,805 downwards.
CACCACCGAGATTGCGCGCAATAAAGACGCACAGGGTTATGTCGAAAACCGCGATGCTGCCGTGGAAGGCGGATCAGTAGCAGGGCGTGCGCGGCGCGACCTGGAGAAAAAATCCGGGAAGCGCATCGCCAGCTCGGAAAACTACAAGCAACTCCCTGAGGTGGTGGTGCGCAAGAGGGTGAAGAAGGATGGAGCTTGAAGAACAATGCTGATTGCGTGGGCACAAAGCCGTTCAGGCCGAGAGAGTGGTTCCTGCTTCCTCTTCCAGTCATTGAGACTGCCATTGCAATGCTGCTCGATGGCACTATTTTGCGGCATCGGTACGACGCGGTTGCGTGCGAGATTGTGTCGATGGAACCGGATGATTTAACTAACGCACCGCTATTAACATCTCACGACTAAAAACCATGTTTGACAATATTCGGATAGTCCTCAGCCACACCACCCATCCCGGCAATATCGGCGCGGCGGCGCGGGCGATGAAGACCATGGGTTTGCACCAGCTGTATCTCGTCAATCCACGCCACTTCCCCGATGCGCAGGCGACAGCGATGGCGGCCGGTGCGGATGACATTCTTGAGAATGCCGTGGTGTACGCCTCCATCAATGAGGCGCTGCGCGGTGTGGCCTTCACCGTGGCGATGACGGCACGTTTGCGCGATATTTCAATCGAAGTCAAAACCCCGCGCGAAGCGATGCCGCAGGTATTGCAAGAGGCTGCGGTGCAGCCGGTCGCGTTGTTGTTCGGCACCGAGATGTCGGGTTTGACCAATGAGGAGATGGGGTGTGCACAGTTGGGTGTGAATATTCCGACACACCCGGATTTCTCTTCACTCAATATCGCGGCTGCGGTGCAGGTGATGGTTTACGAATTGGCGGTTGCGGCACAATCTTTTAAGCCGGCAGTGCGCGAGATTCAGCCGGCGCCGCACGAGCGGGTGGAAGGGTTATATGCGCATCTGGAAAAGACGCTGATCGAAATCGGTTTTTTTACCACACAGAACCCGGCACGGCTGATGCAGCGTTTGCGGCGGCTGTTCTCCAGAACCCGGTTGGAGGATGAGGAGGTCAACATCCTGCGCGGTATCCTGAGCGTCGCGACCGCGTACAATGCGCGCCTGAAAAAACGTTATTCGGAAGAGCACCCAGATGTTCAAAAACATTAAAGAAGACATTGCCAGCGTATTCGAGCGCGACCCGGCAGCGCGCACCACGTTCGAGGTGCTGACCTGCTATCCAGGCTTGCACGCACGGATCGCACACCGCCTGACGAACTGGCTCTGGCATCACGGTATGAAATGGCTGGCACGTTTCTTCTCGCACCTCGCGCGTTGGCTGACTGGGATCGAGATCCATCCGGGGGCGACCATCGGGCGGCGTTTCTTCATCGACCACGGCATGGGGGTGGTGATTGGCGAGACCGCCGAGATCGGTGATGACGTGACGCTGTATCACGGTGTGACCCTGGGTGGCACTTCATGGCAGGAAGGCAAACGCCATCCATCACTGGGCAACGGTGTCGTGGTGGGGGCGGGCGCAAAGATACTGGGCCCCATTCATATCGGTGCCGGTGCGAAGATCGGCTCCAACGCGGTAGTGGTGAAAGATGTGCCGGCAGGGGCGACAGCAGCCGGGATCCCGGCGCGCATTCTGGATGATGCCAAAAAGAGTACCGGATTCAACGCGTACGGTATTAGCAACGATCAGAACGATCCGGTTGCCAAGGCATTGCATGGTTTGATCGGTCATAGTGTCACCGTTGATCAGCGTATCGAGCGCATCCTGCAACAGCTCGAAAAGATGGGGGTGCGACTGGAAGATGAGCAGGCAACCGCGGACAAATTTGATCCAAATTATCTGAACAAGATAGTTGACTAAAACAATGGGGTATCCTATGATCCCAGCCAGACCGGTCAGTGAGTGGCGCTTGTCCGGCAGAGGCGAAGGCCTCTAACTTTCTCGAGGGGTATAGCGATGCGTCTGACAACTAAAGGCAGGTTTGCGGTAACGGCGATGGTGGATTTGACCCAGCGCGGAGGCAAAGGGCCGATCACCCTGGCCGCGATCAGTGAACGGCAGCGAATTTCTCTGTCCTATTTGGAGCAGTTATTCGCCAAGCTGCGCAAAAATAATATCGTAGCCAGTGTACGCGGTCCCGGCGGCGGCTATTGCCTTTCCCGGCCGGCCGGCAAGATATCGATTGCGGAAATCGTGCTGGCAGTGGACGAGCCGCTGGATGCCACCAACTGCGGGCGCACCGGCACCTGTATGGATGGTAAGCCGTGTTCTACCCATGAGTTGTGGATGGAGTTGAGCGATCGAATTTACGAATACCTGCATCAGGTCAGTTTGCTGCAGGTCGCCAATGGGCAGGTGAGGAATGAATCTCCCCATGTCGCCGCTATCGTGATGTCGCAACGGTCAGCAAGCGCGCCCGTTGCTGCCTGAAAAAAACAAAAAATGGCCAAGAAAATGAAACTTCCCATCTACATGGATTATTCCGCCACCACCCCGGTCGACCCGCGCGTGGCGGCGCTGATGATTCCCTACCTGACTGAAAAATTTGGCAATCCGGCTTCGCGTTCGCACGCTTATGGTTGGGAGGCGGAGGCTGCGGTCGAGCGCGCGCGCGAACAAGTGGCGGCGCTGGTAAATGCCGATCCGAAAGAGATTGTGTGGACTTCCGGCGCGACCGAATCCAACAATCTGGCACTGAAGGGCGCGGCGAATTTTTATGCTAGCAAGGGCAAGCACATCATCACGGTACAGACCGAGCACAAAGCCATTCTCGACACCGTGCGCGAACTGGAGAGGCAAGGCTTTAGCGCAACTTATCTGGCGCCGGAGCCGAACGGTTTGATCGATCTGGACAAGCTCAAGGCCGCGATCCGCCCCGATACCATCCTCGTGTCGGTGATGTATGTGAACAACGAGATCGGGGTGATCCAGGACATCCCCGCCATCGGCGAGCTGTGCCGCGAAAAGGGCGTACTGCTGCATGTCGATGCGGCGCAGGCGACGGGCAAGGTAGTGATCGATCTGCAACAGCTCAAGGCCGATCTGATGAGTTTTTCCGCACACAAGACTTATGGCCCCAAGGGAATCGGCGCGCTGTATGTGCGGCGCAAACCGCGCGTGCGACTGGAAGCCCAGATGCACGGCGGCGGACATGAGCGCGGTTTTCGCTCCGGCACCCTGGCGACGCACCAGATCGTCGGCATGGGCGAGGCGTTTCGTATCGCCAGGGAAGAAATGGCAACCGAGAATGAGCGTATCCGTATGCTGCGTGACCGCCTGTGGGCAGGGTTGTCGAACATGGAAGAGGTATATCTCAATGGTGATATGGACCGCCGCGTGCCGCACAACCTGAACGTGAGCTTCAATTTTGTCGAAGGCGAATCGCTGATCATGGCGATCAAGGACATCGCGGTGTCCAGCGGTTCAGCCTGCACTTCGGCCAGCCTGGAGCCGTCCTATGTGTTGCGCGCCCTGGGACGCAACGACGAACTGGCGCACAGTTCGATCCGCTTTACCGTCGGCCGCTTCACCACTGTCGAAGAAGTGGATTACGCGATTGCGCTGCTGCACGACAAGATCGGCAAGCTGCGCGAGTTGTCGCCGCTGTGGGACATGTTCAAGGAAGGTGTGGATCTGAACAGCGTGCAGTGGGCTGCCCACTGACAATCAGGTATTAGGAGAAAAAAATGGCATATAGCGAAAAGGTACTGGATCACTACGAACACCCGCGCAACGTGGGTTCGATGGACAAGAACGATGAGTTCGTCGGCACCGGCATGGTGGGTGCACCTGCCTGCGGCGATGTGATGAAATTACAGATCAAGGTCGGCAAAGACGGCGTGATCGAAGACGCCAAATTCAAGACCTACGGCTGCGGTTCGGCCATCGCTTCCAGTTCACTGGTGACCGAATGGGTCAAGGGCAAGACTGTAGATCAGGCACTGGCCATCAAAAACACACACATTGCCGAGGAGCTGGCCCTGCCGCCGGTGAAGATTCACTGCTCCATCCTGGCGGAAGATGCGATCAAGGCCGCAGTGGCGGATTACAAGTCCAAGCATGGCGCGATGGTGGAGACCGCCGCCTGCAACGCGAACAAATAGGAGACTGGCATGGGCATTACTCTGACCGAAAGTGCGGCAAAACATGTGCGGGATTTTCTGGCCAAACGTGGCAAGGGGGTGGGCTTGCGCCTGGGTGTGCGCACCAGTGGCTGTTCCGGCATGGCGTACAAACTGGAATTTGCGGATGCCGCAGCGGAAGACGATCTGCAGATCACGAGCCACGGCGTGACCCTGCTGGTCGACCCGCAGAGCCTGCCCTATATCGATGGTATGGAGCTGGATTACACGCGCGAAGGATTGAATGAGGGTTTTAAGTTCAACAATCCAAACGTGCAGGACACATGCGGTTGCGGTGAAAGTTTCAAGGTTTGAAAAACTTGTTGGCCACGGGTAACCGCGAATTTTCACAGATTATTTATCGGTGGGTATTTGTATTCCTTCGTGGCTAGCCGGTTTGGGCTTTTGACGAGAACAGATTGATGCTACCCATCAGTGCCGATTTCCAGCAGGATTATTTTTCCCTCTTTGGCTTGCCGCTGCGTTTTCAGCTTGATCGCAACGCACTCGAACAACATTACCGCACCCTGCAGACTCAGGTTCACCCCGACAAGTTTTCCCATCTGTCCCAATCCGAACAGCGCCTTTCCATGCAATGGGCGACGCGCGTGAATGAGGCGTATCAGACCCTGTGCTCCCCACTGGCGCGTGGCCGCTATTTGTTGTCGCTGCATGGTGTGGATACACAGGAAGAAACGAACACCGCGATGCCGCTCGATTTTCTGATGGAACAGATGGAGTTGCGCGAGGTGCTGGAAGCGGCGCGGCGGAATAAAGACATGGCGGCGCTGGACAATATGGAAGCGCGGGTGAAGCTGACAGTGAATGAGCTGCAACAGCAACTCGCGCTGGAACTGGATGAGAAACAGGATTATGCGACCGCCTCCGGACTTGTGCGCAAGCTGAAATTTATGGAAAAAATCGCGGAGGAGATTGGTGCCGCGTTTGATGAACTGGATTCCTGAAAATGGCATTACTACAAATCGCTGAACCCGGCCTGAGTGCCGCACCCCACCAGCACCGACTTGCCGTCGGCATTGACCTGGGGACAACCAATTCTTTGGTGGCCACGGTACGCAACGGTATTAGCGTGGTGCTGAACGATGATGACGGCGCAGCCCTGTTGCCTTCTGTAGTGCGTTACACGGTGGACGGATCGGTGCAGGTTGGCCTGCCTGCGCAGGCCGCACAGAATGCCGATCCGCAGAACACCATCGTATCGGTCAAACGCTTCATGGGGCGCGGTCTGAAAGACGTCGGCGACGTGGTGGATTTGCCCTATCGTGTTGTCGATGCACCGGGCATGCTGCAACTGCGCACGGTCGCCGGGGTGAAAAGTCCGGTTGAAGTTTCCGCTGAGATACTAAAGGTGTTGCGCGATCGTGCTGAACGTTCGCTCGGCGGCGCATTGGTTGGCGCGGTGATTACGGTGCCAGCCTATTTCGACGATGCGCAGCGGCAGGCGACCAAGGATGCCGCAAGACTGGCGGGGATCAACGTATTGCGCCTGTTGAATGAACCGACCGCAGCGGCCATCGCCTACGGTCTGGATAATGCCTCGGAAGGCGTGTACGCCGTGTACGATCTCGGCGGCGGCACGTTCGACATCTCCATCCTGCGTCTGTCCAAGGGGGTGTTTGAAGTGTTGGCTACCAATGGTGACTCGGCTTTGGGCGGCGATGATTTCGACCAGCGCATTTACTGCTGGACCCTCGAAAAATCGGGTCTGTCGCAATTAAGCGCCAATGATACGCGCTTGCTGCTGACCCATGCGCGTGCGGCCAAGGAGCAGTTGAGCGAGCATGGACAGACACAGTTGACCGCCGTATTGAGCGGGGGTGAGGTGGTGGATGTGACGCTGACGCGTGAAGACTTTTATGCGATGACGCAGAATCTGTTGGCGCGCACTCTGCAACCGACCCGGCGCGCCCTGCGTGATGCCAAATTGGGTGTTGATGATGTCCGGGGTGTGGTGATGGTCGGCGGTTCCACACGCATGCCGCAGGTGCAGCGCGCGGTTGCCGAATACTTCAAACAGACACCGTTGACCAATCTTGACCCGGACAAGGTGGTGGCACTGGGTGCGGCGATTCAGGCCAATGTGCTGGCGGGCAACCGCAGTGCGGACGACTGGTTGCTGTTGGACGTCATTCCTCTCAGTCTGGGGATCGAGACCATGGGCGGGCTGGTGGAAAAGATCATGCCGCGCAACAGCACGATTCCCAGTGCGCGCGCGCAGGAGTTCACCACCTACAAGGATGGGCAGACGGCGATGAGTATCCATGTGGTACAGGGCGAGCGCGAACTGGTGAGCGACTGCCGGTCGCTGGCGAAGTTCGAACTGCGCGGCATTCCGCCCATGGTGGCGGGCTCGGCGCGCATCCGGGTCACATTTCAGGTCGATGCCGACGGTTTGCTCAATGTATCGGCGCGCGAGACGAACAGCGGAATAGAATCGGCAGTGACGGTCAAACCGGCCTACGGCTTGCAGGAGGATGACATCACGCGCATGTTGCAGGATGGCAATCAGTATGCACGCGACGATATGCTGGCGCGCGCGTTGCGCGAGCAGCAAACCGAGGCACGCCAATTGCTGGAAGCGGTGGATAATGCACTGGCACAGGACGGCGCCCTGCTGGATGAACCGGCAATCAGACAGATTCGAACATGTATGAATGATTTGAGCAGCATAGTGGACGGCGGGGATCATGGCGCCATCAAACACAGCATTGAAGCGCTGAATCAGGCCACCGTAAATTTTGCCCAGAAGCGTATGGATCAAAGCGTGGCGAGTGCACTGAAGGGGCATAAGTTGTCCGAATTGGAGAATTGAAGTGACACAGATAATCGTTCTACCACATGAGGAATTGTGCCCCAAGGGCGCTCTGTTCGAGGAGCAGGCCGGCAAATCCATTTGCGATGCCCTGCTCGAGCACGGTGTCGAAATCGAGCACGCATGCGAGAAGTCCTGTGCCTGTACCACCTGCCACGTCATTGTGCGCGAGGGGTTCGGCAGTCTGGCCGAGGCGAGTGAATTGGAAGAGGATATGCTGGACAAAGCGTGGGGGCTGGAAACCAACTCGCGCTTGAGTTGCCAAGCGCTCATCGGTACGCAGGATCTGGTGGTCGAAATTCCGAAATACTCGATCAATATGGCAAAAGAAGGACATTCGAAATGAAGTGGAAAGATGTGCGCGACATTGCGATCGCGCTGGCTGAAAAATATCCGGAAGTCGATCCGCTCAAGGTGAACTTTGTTGACCTGCACAATTATGTGGTCGGGCTGGATGGCTTCGATGACGACCACGGCCACGGCGGCGAGAAGGTGCTGGAAGCGATTCAGGCGACCTGGATCGACGAGGCGGAATGAGATGGCAAAACGATTGAACGCAATATCGAACCGATGGCTGTATCTGGCCGGCGCGCTGGTGGTGGGCGGATTATTTTCTGCCGCCCTCTATCTGCAATACGTCTTGCGCGAGGAGCCATGTCCGCTGTGCATGATGCAGCGCGTCATCTTCATTGCCATCGGCGTATTGTTCCTCATCGCTGCCGCACACGACGCGGGACGAATTGGCAGACGAATCTACTCGATGCTGGTCGCACTGTTTGCCTTGGGCGGAGTGGCGACCGCATCGCGCCACATCTGGCTGCAACATTTGCCAAAAGACCAAGTACCCGCCTGTGGTCCCGGCTTGGATTACATGCTGCAGAACTTTCCTCTGTCCGAGGTGTTGCAGGAATTGCTGCACGGCTCTGGCGAATGCGCGGAAAAGGGCTGGACATTCCTTGCACTTGGCCTGCCTGAATGGTCGCTGGTCTGGTATGTGCTGCTGGGTTTGTGGGCGGCATACATCGGCTTTAGGCAGCCGGATAATTAAGGCTAAAATGGAATTGGAGTAACTTGCATTCTATTTGAGGCTACCCCCAGATCACCCCGTACTCCACGCTCTTGGGCGTTTCATGCCCGCTATTTTGCACGCCTGCTTCACATAGCCGTAGGGAAACAACTCGAATATCTTGTTGCGTGAATCGTTGCCGTGCCGTTTCGCCAGATGTTTTATCACGTGCCGGACATCTGGAGCAATTTGATGCTCTGTGTAATATTCGCGCATGAAGTGGATGGCATCCCAATGATCTTCTGTCAGCTCGATATTCTCCTGGCTGGCGAAGGCTGTGGCGACATCCACACTCCAAGTTGCCGGCTCAATCAAATACCCTTCATCATCAACGTCAGGATCTTGCATGAGACCTCCCTCCACAATCTTGATGCGCAAAAAATACCGGCTAATACATTCATGCTCAATACCTCTAAAGGGGGGTATCTCCATGATACTAAATGGTTAATGGTTGGCTGTAATTTATTGGAGGAGAAGCCATGGCATGGGATTGTGCGTGACGGCTACACTTACCATGTAGAAGAAGAACGCTTGCGCCACCAGCCATGCGGCGAGGCGGATCTGCTTGGTTTTGCCTTGTTTCAATGCGACCGAACCGATGATGATGTAAAGCAGCAAGGCGACAATCTTGGCCGCCAGCCACGGTGCGGCCAACGGTGAAATCCCATATTGCCAGGCAAGCGCGATGGCGCTGGTGAGGAGCGCCGTATCCACCACATGCGGTGCGATTTTTACCAGGCGTAACTGCGACAATGACGAATCACGCAGCATCCACACACCGCGTAAGAAAAACAGCATGAAGCTGAATGCTACACAGGCGACATGAATATGTTTAAGAAGCGATGTATCCATGGCAAGACGTGCGGTGGTTATGTTGCCCGGTATTGGGGTGCAGGAAAGTGGCGGTATTGTAGCGCATGTGGAAGATTTCAGAGTTGTACGAATATCACAAACCATGCGCCTTGCGGGGGTGTTGCAGCCAATCCAGTACGCCCTTGGCGGCGGCCCGGCCACTGGAAAAACAGGTGGTGAGCAGATAGCCGCCAGTGGGTGCCTCCCAGTCCAGCATTTCGCCGGCGCAGAACACGCCGGGCATTTGCTGCAACATCAAGTTGCGGTCGAGGGCCTCAAATTTCACACCACCCGCGGTACTGATGGCTTCGCTTAAGGGGCGCGGCGCTATGAGTTTCACCGGCAATGCCTTGATGGTCTGCGCCAGGAGTGCCGGATTATGCATCTGCGCATCCTGCAAAACTTCACGCAGCAGATTTGCCTTCACACCCTTTAGCCCCAGGCGGCTTTGCAGGTGGCTGCTGAGTGAGCGTGACCCGCGCGGGTGCCGCACTTCGTTACGAACCCGGTCCTCCGACCAGTCCGGTAGCAGGTCGAGGTGCAGGGTTGCATGACCTTTGGCTTCAATCTCGTCGCGCAGGGCGGCGGAGAGTGTATAAATCAATCCGCCTTCGAGGCCGTGCGCGGAGATGATACATTCACCCAGAGTGTGGACTGCGCCAAATGTGGCCACGACGGATTTGAGGGGTGCCCCGGAAAAATGTTCGCAAAAATATGTGCTCCATGCCACATCGAAGCCGCAGTTGGCAGGGCGCAGCGGGGTGATTGGTATGTTGCGCTGTGCCAATAACGGTAGCCATGCCCCATCCGAGCCCAGTTGCGGCCAGCTTGCCCCACCCATTGCCAGCACTACCGCGGCGGGGCTTGTTTGATGTTCGCCAGTCGGTGTATCGAAATGTAACGTGTCGCTGCTATCGAATCCTCTCCAGCGGTGGCGCACATGGAAATGCACCCCGCTTTCCCGCAGGCGGTGCAGCCAGGCACGCAGCAACGGGGCTGCTTTCATGCTTGCAGGGAAAACGCGACCGGAAGTGCCGACAAAGGTCCCGATACCAAGATCGTGTATCCATTCGCGCAAATCATCCGGAGAAAAGTCACGCAACAGCGGTTCAAGAGCAGTGCGGTGTGCGCCATAGCGCGATAGAAAGTCATCGAACGGCTCGTTGTGGGTAATGTTCAGCCCGCCTTTTCCCGCCATCAGAAACTTGCGCCCCATACTGGGCATTGCATCGTATATATCGACGTGTATGGCAGCCTGGGACAGTATTTCTGCCGCCATTAAACCGGATGGTCCGCCACCAATGACTGCAACAGTGTGCGGAGCTTTTTCAAAATTATTATGCCGGTTCATGCCGTTCGAACCCTCCGTTGAGCAGCGTATCTGTCAAGGATGAGCGCTGCCTGTCATTCAGTGGGTTGACAAATATGGGTGCTGCAGCTGCGTTGTGGCCCATATTCATGGAAGTTGATTTTTGGTGGCTGGAATGATCGGCGATCGGCTCCAGTTGAGGCGATATTTGAAAACGACCGGACTATACCGCCGACAATGGCTGTATGGAAACAGGTATAATCGCCACATGTATAGTATGTGCACATTGGAGAGAAACTTGGAAATATTGTAGCCATGCCCGGGGTTCTGTTACCGGTTCAGTGGTTTTGTACGGAACTCAGGGACTGCATGATAGCGTTCGCGCTGACGGAGATACAGCAATGAAACTTACTCAATATTCTGATTTGGGATTTCGGCTAATGATGTATTTGGCCATGTGTACAGACAAACTGGTTACCATTCAGGAGGTCAGCGAGCGCTTTAATATTTCAAAGAATCATCTGGTTAAAATCTCCCATCAGTTAACAAAGGTGGGGCTGATCGAAAGTGTGCGGGGCCGTAATGGCGGGGTGCGTTTGGCGCTTCCGCCGGAAGATATCAACGTCGAGATGGTGTTGCAGGCCACGGAGGATGACTTTGAGCTGGTGGAATGTTTTAATTCAGTATCGAATCAGTGTGTAATTTCTGATGTATGCAAACTGAATTGTTTGCTTGATGAAGCGTTGGAGGCATTCCTGGAAAAATTGCGAAAGGTCTCGTTGGCTGACCTGGTCGGGGACGGCAGGGTGATTGAAGGTGCGCTGTTGCCTTTCCCTGGTGGGGTGGTAGTTAAATTTCGTAATTTACCCGCCAGGGCAAAAGGCGTGAAGTGAATGACACCTATTCGTTCGGGTGCGATGGGTCAGGGTTTGGTTTTAGAATTGGCCGGTTGTGTTATTAATAAACTGGGTTAAGTGGAGGAAACATCATGAACAAGTTGTGCTCGCAATGGTGCAGAGTCGCGGGATTGGTGGCAGGTTTACTGTTGAATGCGGGTGTATATGCGGCGGACGTTCAGATTGAAGGAGCTTGGGCATTTGCCACGGCACATGGAAAGGATACGGCGAATGTGTACATGTACATTACCAGCAAACAATCCATGCTTCTGGTTGGTGCTTCAAGTCCGAAATCAAAAGCGGTTGAACTTCGCACCATGCTGCACAAAGGCGGCATGATGAAGACGATTACGGTGCCGAATGTAGAGTTGTCGGCCAATACCCGCGCTGACATGACCAGCGAGCATGGTTATCATGTGACATTGGTTGGACTAAAGTCACCGCTGGAAGCTGGAAAATCTGTACCGCTTACGTTGAACTTTGAGTCGGCAAACAAGCAACTTGTCACGGTTGATGTGAAAGCGGAAATCAGACCGGCAAGAGGTTCCAGATAGGCAGACTTCACCCGGCTGGTGTGAACGTTATTATGTTTGCCGTTTGCGCAGCCTGAAGTTCAACAGGACTAAAGTGACCAGCAACACCATGGCAACTGCGTTGTGTAGCACTGCGCCAACAAGAGGTAGTCCGAGCAGGATATTGGAAACACCCAGCCCAAATTGGAGCGCAACGAATACAAAAATGGACAGGCCAAGTTTTTTCATCCCGTCCAGTTTTATGAGGCGCCAAGATAACCAAATTAAATAGCCTGCGACAAAAATTGCGCCGAAACGGTGCATCCAATGGATCGCCGTTAGCCTTTCTTGGGTGAGGGGTGGAGCATCCCCACCCAATGGGTATGAAAAATCCATCGGGGGAAGCAGATAGCCTTGGCACAGTGGGAAATCCATGCATGCAATGGCGGCAAAATTGGAGCTAACCCAGCTACCCAGCACGATTTGAATTACCACCAATATCAATCCCAGCCACGAAAAATGACGCCATTGGCGAGCTATAGAAGGCTCGATGCTCTCTTTTTGTGATATTTGACGCAGCAACATCCAGGACAGCAGGATCAACATGGATACTCCGCCGGCGAGATGTATGGGAACAATAATTGCGCGCGGGAGGTGGGAGAATGCCCAAATGCCAAATAATGCGAGGAATACCATCAAACACGTAAGCAAAGTGGGTAACAAGGGAGATTGCCGCAGTTCCCTGCGTTTTAGCCAGGCAATCCCGCTGATTGCGATCGATAAAAATCCCAGCAGCATGACGACTTGGCTGTGCAGCTTGCGCTGCCACGAGGTGTAACCTCTCGTTGCATCAGCCGTTGCGGTTTGCTGTTCCTTCAGGGCATTATGCTCATAGCAGGCCGGCCACTCTGCGCAGCCAAGACCGGCATCAGAAAGACGCACGTAGGCACTTAATACGACCGCAAAAAATGCCAGTACGCAGCTTGCAAGAATGAGTTTCAAATACATTTTGTAAGCCGAACCCGTTTAGTGTCGGCCAAGGCAGTTGCTGTTATTGATACTCTTATTCGGCATGGTGGTTTTGCAGAATATGGTGTCCTGCAGAATGGTGTTGCGCAAGTCAGCCCCTACCAATGTTGCGCCTGTAAGGTTGGCCCGGGTCAGATTTGCGCCGACCATGTTACTCATGATGAAGACGGCATTTGTGGCATCTGCATTGGTCAGGTTGGCGCCCTGGAGATTGGTTAGTGATAAATTTGCGCTATTCATATATGAATCTGAAAGATTGGCATCAGAGAGACTGGCGTTGGACAGATTGGTATTCTTGAGAATGGCCATTGACAGATTCGCACCCGTAAAATACGAAACTGAAAAGTTGGCGTTGGATAGGTTGGCCTTGGATAAGTTGGCATTGATCAGATTGGCTTCGGAAACCCTGTTGCCGCTCAAATTGGCACCCGACAGATTCGTGCCTGCAAGATCGGCACCGGCCAAATTGGAATTGCTTAAATTAGTACCTGAAAGATCGAGGCCGCGACAGTCAGTTTTTCGCTTAATCTGGCAACCGTTGATCGTTGGTGCTGCATCGGCTGTAGAAGCAGACAGCAAGATGGCCAGCAAGGGCGGGAATACGCCGTATTTTGCACAGGTTTTCAGTTTCATGTTGAATGGCCACGAATTGGATGATGTGCATCGGTGGTGGCGCCCGAGGTTGCACTGATTTGGTAAAGGCCAATACTTCAAGGGGCAGACAGATTCCACGAGGCCGGGTGATAATAAAGATATTCGTCAACCTGCACAAGCTCGGATCAAGCTAAAAAGGACCTTGATAATTTAAGGCAAAAGAGGTGCGGCAATTTGACGCAGTTTTGCTTGACAATCGCTAATGTCAGGGTTAATGTTCTAAAAATGTATTTTAGATACATGTATTAATTTTGGTTGAAGGTTTGAGTGTGGGTTGACCGAGCGTGGAAGTGCTCAGTTGTGTTTAGCTCAACGTCAACAAAAGCCTCTTAAAGTCACGGGCTGGCGTGATTTTGTTGTCTGGTAAGGATGCTGAAGGAGAGTATTCTTTACAATTTTTGAGTTAGCAAGGAGAGTACATATGGAGCAACTTCAGTCAGTTGGTGTTTTTTCTGGTTTTATCAGCCAGTTGCGCAGTAATGGTTTGTATTTGTTAATGGTCTTGATAGCGACGGGAGCCTTGCTTTACTTTCTTATTGGCATGTTCGCGCTACTTGGCCGTTAATTTTTTGGTTTTTTTTGAGTGTTTGTTACTGCAGTAGTTTGTCGGTTGGGATGATTTGTCAACGTTAAGGGAGGAGTAAAAATGTCCGAATCAAATTCAAGTGGTGTAAGCCCGCATTTTATGCAAAAAGCTTTGGATAACCAGTGGCTTATGTTGGCCATTGGCGTATTGGTTCCCATGGTGATTTATACGTTTTGGGGGTTGTGGGATGTTATGAATGTTGTGCCCGCCCCATGATCAGCGTTGCATCCAGGAAAAATTAATCAACTTTTAGTTAAGGAGAAATACAACCATGGGAACAGCTTATACCCCCCCCGTCGCGGACTGGTGGCGCGAACCAATTGAACGTACCGAAATATGGTGGATTGTGCTTGCATTTGCGTGGTGCATATTCATGTTTGTCTGGATGATCGGCTGGCACTTTGTTGGGCCGCAGAACATGAGTAACGAGACTTATCGAACCACCGTGGATGTTTACGCCGCCAAAGTGGATGCGATGACGGAAAAATACACGATTCGCACTGACGAAGCGACTGGCGAGCCTGTAGTGGCCCCACCGCCCGGTAGCGACGTCTATCTGGCAGCCATGCAATGGCAATATCGCCCCATTCTTGAGTTGAAGAAAGGTGAGAAATATCGCCTGCATATCTCCTCCTACGATGTGGGTCACGGGTTCTCCTTGCAGCCGGAAAATATCAACTTTCAGGTTTATCCCGGTTATGAGCAGGTCACTACTGTAACCCCAAATAAAACCGGTATTTTCGCCATAGCATGCGGCGAATACTGCGGCGGCGCCGGTGGCATCGGGCACCATTCGATGCTGGGCAGAATATACGTAAAGGAGTAAAAAATAATGGCGACAACAACATCTGATTTTCGTGTCGATCCCGTATCCGGTCTCAAGATCCACAGAACGGCCAATACACTGGTCAAGTGGAATGCGGTTGCGGCCGTGGTGTTCCTGCTGGTTGGTGGCTTGTTCGGGCTCGGCGTAGCGCTTACCCGTATGCCAAGTGTGCAACTGCTCAGTCCAGAGCTGTTTTATCTGGCTTTGACGGCGCATGGTTTGGTTAATTTGGTGGTGTGGATCATTTTCTTTGAAATGGCCGTGCTGTATTTCCTCGGTGCGCACGTGCTGGGCAACCGAATCGCAACACCTCGCTGGGCTTGGGCGCAGTTCTGGCTGATGCTCGTTGGTGCTGCCCTGGTTGCCGTGGCGGTACTGGGAGGCAATTCCAGTGTGATGATGACCTCCTACCCGCCATTGCAGGCAGAGCCACACTTCTACCTGGGCTTGATCATCTTTGCTGTGGGTGCATTGATCGGCTGTTTCGTGTTCCTCGGTACGCTGGTGGTTGCCAAGAGAGAGAAAACGTATCAAGGGTCGCTTCCTCTGGTTGTATTCGGTGGCGTAACGGCTACCGTGATTGCGGTTTTCACCCTGGTTTCCGGCGCGATGATCCTGATTCCGACATTTTTGTGGTCGGTTGGGTTGATCGGATATATCGATCCGATGATGTATCGCGTTATCTGGTGGGCATTTGGTCACTCTTCACAGCAAATCAACGTGGTGGCCCATATCTCCATCTGGTACCTGATCGCATCACTGGTATTTGGCGCCAAGCCGATGTCCGAGAAGGTCAGTCGTGGTGCGTTCCTGTTGTATATCCTGTTCCTGCAACTGGGTTCCGCTCACCACCTGCTGTCTGACCCGGGATTGACTTCCGCCTGGAAGATATTCAATACCAGCTACGCGATTTACCTCGCGGTATTGGCCAGTATGATCCACGGCTTGACCGTTCCAGGCTCCATCGAGCTTGCGCAACGCAGAAAGGGGATTGATACCGGCCTATTCACTTGGTTGCGCAAGGCGCCCTGGGGTAATCCGGTATTCTCCGGCATGTTCCTGTCGCTGGTGGGCTTCGGTTTCATCGGTGGTGTTACCGGCGTGGTGATGAGTGTGGAGCAGATCAACATGGTTATCCACAACACAATGTATCTGCCTGGCCACTTCCATGGCACCCTCGTGGTCGGTACTACCATGGCATTTATGGCGGTGACCTACTGGCTGATCCCGGTGGTGTTCCAGCGCAAGATTGCATTGGCGGGCATGGCTAAATGGCAGCCCTACATCTTTAGTCTGGGTGCCTGGGTGTTCTCGATTGCACTGATGGGTGCGGGCACACTAGGCGTGCAACGCCGTCATGCGGATATTACCTTTGCCGGTCAACCGCTGGCTTATGAATATCCGGAAATCGCCAAAGGTTTGATGGACTTGGGTGAAATCTTTGGGGTGATCATGTCGGTTGGTGCGGTCATGTTTATCGTGGTCGTACTGGCATCCATCTTCACTGGTGAGCGTATCGCAGAAGATTCTGCGCCGTGGCCGAAAGTTGAAGATGCTGACGTGGTAGCCGAAAGAACCGGCAAGAAGCATGTCGGCATGTGGGGCATGGAAGCACCAGGCACATTCGTTCTTGCGATGATTCTGTTTGCAACGATCGTGCTGTACTACTTCGTGAACTTCAAGTACTTGTCCACCATTTGGGGCCTGTCTTAAAGTGACCAAAACGCCGGGGAGGATGCTTCAGTGTCCTTCCCGGATTTTTTAGTCGAAGTAATCGAATCAAAGTTAGGGGGATACCTCTAACTCAAGTCGGAAATGTGCAACTACCTAATCGTGGCGACTTAAGTTAGAAGTATTCAATCGTAAAATACGTCAAAAAAACCAATCAGTGCGCTGTAGGGAAGAGGGGATGAGTATGGGAACGATGATGGCCGTCAAGCAGTATGTGAATGTTTTCAAGTTGCGCATAGGAGTGGTGATTACACTGGCAGCGTTGGGCGGTATGGCAATTACACCGGGAGCGTCTCTGTCAAGTTGGCAAGTTCTGATCCTGTCACTGGCGGTTATGATGGCTTCCGCAGCTGCAGGCGCTTTTAACCAGTATTTTGAATGTGATATTGACGCAAAAATGGCGCGCACCGAAAAACGCCCATTTGTGAATGGTTTTTTTGAGCACAGCCCCAAATGGCTGGTGATTATCGGGCTTATGTTGGCGGTTGCCGTGACATCGGCTGCCTTTGCATTCAATGCAATGACGGCACTGAACATCTTCCTTGGTGCGTTTACCTATGCCATTGTTTATACGGCTTGGCTGAAGCGCCGTACTTGGCTGAATATTGTATTCGGTGGCTTGGCTGGAAGTTTTGCGGTACTTGCCGGTGCGGCCGCTGTCGATCCCTCCTTCGGTCCACTCCCTTGGCTCTTGGCATTGGTGCTGTTCCTGTGGACTCCCCCCCATTTCTGGAGCTTGGCTATCGTTATTCGTGAGCAATATGCAGCGGCAGGCGTCCCTATGCTGCCAGTTGTTAAAGGTGATAAGAAAGCGGCACGAATCATTTTGGGGCATACGATTCTTCTGGTATTAGTTTCCCTGCTACCGGTGTTCTACGGTCTGGGCTGGATTTATCTTGCCGGGGCTTTGCTGGGAGGTAGTTACTTCCTGATGAAGAGTGTGCAGTTGCTGCACAATCCGACAAAAGAAACAGCAATGGCGAATTTTGTTGCTTCGTTGGTCCAATTTACTGTGCTAATGGTTGCACTGATGCTGGAAATAAATTTCGGCACCTGATTTTACTGTGCAAACCAAGCCCGTCTGTGCAACACGTGGACGGGCTTTTATTTTTTTAATTCTGTTAAAAACCCTATTGCCAGAGAGTTTTATGACTTGTGCTTTGGGGATATCATGCCAAGGTTATAGTCTTCCGCTAACCTGTATTTAGTTCAATTGAAGCGGCACCATTTTGATAAATCGTAAATTCTAAGGAAGCATGAACATGCGTCGCTATCTCCTGCCGATAAGCTTGGCTGTCTTGACCTTTGGGATTTTGTTGCCCGGGATGCTGTTTTATTTATCCCAAGATTGGGATAACGGTCGTGTGAAAGTCAAACAGTCGGTTGCAACAAACACCAGATCACTTGAGCAAGCGGAGAAACTTCCCCCGCAGGTTTTTGACGAAAAAGAAATTCTACGCATAAGCCAAGCCGCAATCGGCAATCAGGTCGGTGACTACACCTTCCTCGACAGGAGTGGACGCACGGTGCGTCTTTCCGATTACCGGGGCAAGCCGTTGGTGATCAGCATGATCTATACGCATTGCCCGATCATTTGCGCGACCACTACGAAAAGTTTAACCGCGCTGAAATTATCCCAGTCTGCATTTGGTGAAAACAGCTTTGGGGTACTCACCATAGGTTTCGATACGGAGAACGATACACCAGAGGCGATGGACCTGTTTGCAAAGCGGATGGAGATTGACCTGAAAAATTGGGAGTTTGTCAGTTCCGACCCGGAAACCATCAACAAGATAAGCAGGGATTTGGGATTTACTTTTTTCCCTACCGATGAAGGTGGCTTTAATCATATAACGCAGACAACATTTATTGATCAGGACGGAAAGGTCTACCGTCAAATCTACGGCGAAGAATTCCCGAACAAGACACTGCTCGAACCCATGAGGGATATGATCTACAACATCAAAACGGCAGAGTCCGGGCTGGCCGGGATGGCCAATAAGGTAAAACTCTTTTGCACGGTTTACGACACCAAGACAGGAAAGTACGTCGTAAATTACAACGAAATTTTAGGATTTGGGTGGGGATTTTTCGTTTCTTTGCTTGTTATATGGTGGATCGTATTCGAATATCGCCGCAGTCCGAAACGGGGACACCCCGTTCATGAACCACAATAAATACGGCCATTATTCCTGATGGCTTGATACGTATTTCACCTATTGTTATTTGTCAACGGACTTCACATGATTAAATTACTCCAGCGAATTGGCCAGAGCATATTTATGCGCACTGAAAATGCGCTTAATGGCGTTTTTGGTGCAAAACTCAATCCCTTTTACTATCTGGGGGCGATTACTTATTTGATGTTTTGGATAATCGTAGTCAGCGGCTTCTACATTTACATTTTTTATGATACCGGCGTGGAAGATGCCTTCGCCTCGGTAGAGCGCATAACCCATGAACAGTGGTATCTCGGTGGTATCATGCGCAGCCTGCATCGCTATGCATCCGACGCGATGATCGTGGCCGGTGTTTTGCACATGCTGCGCAATTTTGCCTTTGACCGTTACCGAAATTTTCGCTGGTTCTCCTGGTTTACGGGTGTCGTATTGCTGTGGTTGGTCTATATCGCCGGTATTAACGGCTACTGGTTGGTTTGGGATGGTTTGGCGCAGTTCCTTGCCGTTGCCAGTGCGGAATGGCTCGACTGGCTGCCCATATTCAGCGCACCACTGGCGCGAAACTTCCTTGAATTAGGCAGTGTGAATGATCGTTTCTTCTCGCTACTTTCGCTCATCCATATAGGTGTCCCGCTGGCTATTTTCGGACTCATCTGGATTCATACCCAGCGCGTTCCGCAGGCAAAAACATCTCCACCGAAACCGCTCACGATAGGGTTGATCCTGACTCTGGTTGTTCTGTCACTGGTTTATCCAGCGTTGAGCCAAGGGCATAGCGATCTTGATTCTGCGGCATTCACACTTAAATTCGACTGGTTCTATCTGTGGACATTTCCCCTGCTGTATTCATGGGGGGCGGGTAAAGTCTGGGCATTATCTGGCGGGTTCACAGCCCTTATTTTGTTATTACCGTTTATCGGATGGTCCAAACGCGGCAAGGGAGAGCATGAAATCCACACTATTCCATGCGGCCATACCCTGAATGCGAGGGAAGGGGAGACCATACTTGAAGCCGGATTACGCCAAGGGTTGAATTTGCCTTATGTTTGCCGTGATGGGGCATGCGGGGAGTGCAAAGGTAAAATACTGAAGGGTACGGTTGATTATGGTACTTACCAGGAAGGCGTCCTTACCGAAGCGGAAAAAACACAGGGCAAGGCCCTTTTCTGTTGTGCCAAGCCTCTATCGGATCTGGATATAGAGTGCCATGAGGTTGATCGGGACAGACGATTCCCGGTAAGGACCATGAGTTTTCGCGTGCAGGAAATGGATCGGGCAGCACCTGATGTGATGCTTATCAAATTGGTGCCTGAAGGTGACGAGCGTATGAATTTTATTGCGGGCCAGTATATTGCCGTTCTGCTGGAAGATGGGAGCAAGCGTAGCTATTCCATCGCCAACGCCCCGCATGAATCGGAATATATGCAGCTGCACATCCGACGTGTGGAAGGTGGCAAATTTACTGGCCACGTCTTCAATCAGATGAAGGAAGGGGATGCGCTGCAAATAGAGGGACCATATGGCAATTTCTATTTGCACGAAGATAGCCAGAAACCGATTATCCTGATGTCGGGTGGATGTGGCTTTGGCTCTATCAAGGGGATTGTGGAACACGCTTTCAAGGTTGGCGTAACACGTCCAATGACCCTGTACTGGGGAGCAAGGACACCGGTGGACATATACTCGGATTTGCCGGAGAAATGGCAGATGGAACATGACAACTTCAAATTTATCCCTGTTTTGTCCGAGCCCAAACCAGAGCACGGTTGGCAGGGTAGAACAGGGTTGGTGCACGAGGCTGTGCTACAGGATCACGAAAGACTGGATGAATATCAGGTCTATACCTGCGGTTCACCGGAGATGGTGGAGGCGAGCCGTGCGCCATTTGTTGCCAAAGGGTTGCCGGAAGACCAGTATTTTTCCGATGCCTTTGTTATTGCCTGTTATCAGCCTGATGCCAGCAAAGTGCCAGGTTCGGATGGGGAGGTGAAACATGACTAAGCCCGTGCAATATATGGGTCAAGGGCTGTTCTATGCGCTGTTCGCGGTGACGATAGGTTATTTCTCATCGTTCCCTGAATACACCAATCTTTCGGCAGATGAAACGTTGATCAAGCTGAGTTTCAGTCATGCCGGCCAGCTCAAGGAGGCATGCCGGGAGCGCACTCCGGAAGAGATCGCCCAATTACCCATGTACCAGCGCAAGTCAACAACAATCTGTCCAAGCCGGGAGCGCGCGGATGTGGTGGTCGAACTGGAAATGGACGGAGTGCAGCTTTACCACGTAATCATGAAACCGAACGGGTTTGCACGCAGCGGGACTTCAAATATTTATCGGCGTATTCCCTTGAAGGCGGGAGTGCATACGCTCAAGGCGCGGCTGAGAGACCACGCGGCGGGTGAAGACTTCAACTACGTGCACGAGGAAACAGTTGACCTGGCACCGGGCCGTATCATGGTGATTGATTTTCATGCGGCAACGGGCGGTTTTATTTTTAAGAACAAGAACACTTCTTTGAAGAAAAACAATATTTCGTGAGGATGAGGAATGGCATTATCGAATGAGCAAGTAGAAGCAGGTGGCGCGACCATTCCTGAAGCGCAAGGTGCGCGAAATTTTACGCTAACGATACCCTCTGAAGCGAGCCGCAGGCTGGCCGCAGGCTGGCTGAAACTTGGTATCGCATCGCTGGTCGGTGCGGGTGTGTTTGCCATATTGCTCGTGCTTTCACGTACTCCTTACGTCCAGGATATCTTTCCCTGGGTAGATTTCTTTCACTCTGCACTTGTCGTGCACGTGGATTTGTCTGTGCTGCTGTGGTTTATGGCTTTTGCCGGGGTGCTGTGGAGCCTGAATTCATCACCCCAATTCATCAAGTCAGGCTGGCTGGCGCTGGTTTTGGCTTGGATTGGCGCGATCACGATCGTCTTGTCCCCGTTTGTGGATGAAGGCAAGCCGCTGATGAGTAATTACGTGCCAGTCATCCAAAGCACATTCTTTTTTACAGGATTGATAATCTTCACCGTTGGTGTGGCGATATTGGTGCTGCGCAGCCTTGTGGCAGTACCATCATTCAAGCTTTGGCGCGGCGGGGAAGGTTCGATACGTATCGGATTTTATTCGGCAGCCATTACAACCCTGTTTGCGCTGGCTGCCTTTATCTGGTCATTCGTCTTGATTCCGGATTCATACGACAGCACGCAGTATTACGATCTTGTGTTTTGGGGCGGCGGGCATGTACTTCAGTTCACCTACCTGTTGCTAATGCTGGCCGGCTGGCTGTGGCTGGCCGAGGCATGCGGCGCGAAGACTCCGCTAACTCCGCGGGTGGCCTCCGGTTTACTGTTGCTCAGTTTGCTGCCGGTATTCTACGTTCCGGTAATTTACCTGTCCTACGTGGGGGTAATGGGAGATTACGTCGAGCAGTTCACCCAATTGATGAAAGTGGGGGGGGCATTCTCACCTGTTCCGCTCGGCTTGGCAGTTCTTTTCGGTATCTGGTCAGTGAAGGGGTCTGCAATAACCAGCCCCTGGCGGGCTACGCTATATTGCTCAATTTCCCTCTTTGCCTTTGGTGCGGGCATCAGTCTGTTGATCGAGGATAGCAATACCATCATCACCGCGCATTATCATGGAACGGGCGGGGCGATCAGTCTGGTTTTTATGGGGCTTACCCTGTATCTATTGCCGCGACTTGGTTATCGTGAGCCGAATCTGAAGTGGGCAATGCTGGTGCCCTACGTGTATGGCGCAGGACAGTTGCTTCACATCCTTGGGCTTCTTTGGTCCGGTGGGTACGGCGTGCAACGTAAAGTTGCCGGTGCCGCACAGGAGTTGCACGGATTTGCCCAAACAGCAGGCATGGGGCTGATGGGGCTGGGCGGGTTGATTGCCGTTATTGGCGGCATCATGTTTCTGGTGGTGGTTTTCAAATCTATGCGGCGGGCTGAATAAGTGTGCCTGAAAGAATCCTGTGAACTGAATTGGCAGCTAACAGGATTCCGTTTCAGTCTCGGGCGTAGCCTTGTCAATCACTCCGGCGAATTGAGTAGCATTGAATTGATCAGGCCAAATGTTATAAATGCCAGCGTGAATATTATGAAAAAGAAGATGACGCTGCGATATTTGAAACGTTCTCCACGCGTCACTTCTATGCGATCAAGGATCCAGCTTGACATAAAGTAGAGCCCCGCTGCTATCAACGTGTAATAAATAACTTCCAATTTTCCCTCCACTAATTAAGTTAACTTCGGTCAGAAATTGTGATGCCAGCGCGTGATATACACAGATCCTTGCCGCGCATTATATTCGACATTGTCGCAAGCGGCACTGATGCGAGGATGCCGAATTGAGCATCAACAACCGAACTTCTTTCGCGCACCGTGGATTGCTCTGGGTTGAGGGTGCGCTAAACCGGGTATTCGGCAACTCTCTCAACCCAATGTACCATTTGGGGGCGCTGGGATTCTATTTTTTCTGGGTGGTTGCAATAAGCGGCGCGTACATCTATGCCTTTTATAAAACAGGCATAGAACTCTCCCATCCTTCGGTTGAATATTTCACCAATGAACAGTGGTATCTGGGCGGCATCATGCGCAGCGTGCACCGCTACGCTTCAGATGCACTGGTTCTGGTGATGTTTCTGCATTTGCTGCGTGAATACATCCTGGGGCGTTATCGCGGTGCACGCTGGTTCGCGTGGGTGACCGGGGTGATTCTGATATGGATGATACTTACCGCCGGCATTAACGGATATTGGATGGTGTGGGATCAGTTGGCTCAATTTACTGTCGTGACCACTGTCGAATGGTTTGACTGGCTGCCCATATTCAGCGAACCGATGGCGCGCACTTTTATCACATATGAGGCTTTGAACGACCGGTTCTTTACGCTGATCTCCTTTGCCCACGTGACCGTGCCGTTGCTGATCCTGTTTATGCTCTGGGTGCACATCATGCGTATCAGCTACCCGGTGGTGAATCCTAGAAAAAGATTGGCAATCGGGATGCTGTTGACGTTGCTGGCCTTGTCATTGATCGTCCCCGTACAGAGCCAGGGGCTGGCCGATATGTCTGTAGAGCCGCGTGTTTTGCAGATCGACTGGTTTTATCTGTGGGTTTATCCCTTGCTTGGTGTTTGGTCTGCGGGACAGGTTTGGGCATTGGTATTCGGGATCACACTCCTGCTCTGCGTGCTGCCGTGGTTGCCCGCCAGAAACAAACAGATACCCGTGGCCGAAGTAAGTCTGAAGGATTGCAGCGGCTGCGGGCTGTGTGTTGCCGATTGCCCCTATGAGGCGGTGGTAATGCGCCCCCGCAGTGATGGCTTGAACTTTCCGGAAGAGGCAGTGGTTGTGCCTGACCGGTGCGTCAGTTGCGGTATTTGTGTGGGTGCGTGCCCCTCGTCAAATCCGTTCAGGGGAGACGACCAATATATCAGCGGGATAGAAATGCCCTCTTTGCCGATGTCGGCCTTGCGTGCCGCAGTGACAAAGGATCTGTCCACACTTGAAGGAGACCTGCGGGTTATGGTCTTCGGATGTGACAACGCGGCGAACATCGAGGTACTGCGCAGCAAGTCGATTGCCGTATTGAGCCTGCCATGTATTGCCATGCTGCCACCTTCCCTGGCTGAATATGCCTTGCGTGAAGGGGGTGTCGATGGCGTTTTGATTACGGGATGCAGAGAAGGTGACTGCTTCCACCGGCTGGGCGTATCGTGGGTCACAGAACGCTTGGCGGCAGAACGGGAACCACGTTTGCGTAGCCGCGTACAGCGGGAGCGTGTCGGGGAATGCTGGGCTTCCTCTTTGGACAACCACGAATTGGCCGTGGCCTTAAATTCATTCCGGGCATCCCTATCCAAATTACCCAAGGTGCGCTAATCGCCCCGCCTTGGCTGCCCGCTTTGCAGCAGAATTATTTTCCAATACTCCATGCGGGGATTGCATGCACAACCATGTAATCTACCGCAGCCTTGACTTCATTTTCAGAAAGTTTTGCATTTGAACCACGCGATGGCATGGAACCCTTCTCACCCCTGTATCCGCCTATGGCACGTTTGTAAAGTGTTTCTTTCCCCTGGGCCAGACGAGATTCCCAGTCGTGCGCGCTACCGATTTTTGGCGCCCCCCTTAATCCGGATTGGTGGCAAATACTGCACGTTGTCTTGTATACGCGCTCGCCAAGTGACAGCGTCGCTGCATCGGGGGCGGCATCTGCTGTGGATATAGTGGGAGTGGCTGGTGGAGTCGCAGCTGTTACAGATGTTGGAGTATTCGCACTGGCAGGGGCGGCACTGGGTGGAGCGGCCTTGCCGTCACCCCCGGCCACAAGCGCGAATAACACGGAATAAAACAGGATTATTTTCTTCATTGCACACGATTCCATCGTCAAATATTTTTCCAGCTATTGCCGGACATGCTACCTGTTTCACTCTGAAAATCAACAAGCATGAGCTTTGCATGTTGATCACCAATGGAGGCAACGCCGCTCGTCATATTGTCCTTTTCTGCTTGAACATCACGCAGTGTTCAATGATAATTCGACGCCCTACAGGAATAGCCCCTCCAATTACATCCGGATTTGCAAAATGAAAAAATCAAACAAGAACGGCAAGGCTTTTAAATACCTTGCCACGGCCAAAAAAAATACGGCTGTGCTGCTGCTGTGTTCGCTGGGAATTGCCGGTTGCGGTGATGCACTGACACCCAAGCCATTTGTCTTTGACATGACGCGCATCAACCAGGATGGCAGTGAAAATGACGGTAAAGACTACGCAACAAAACCATGGGCTTGTGTGCGTGACAATCAATCAGGATTGATATGGGAAATCAAAACCACAGAACCGGGATTGCAAAATATAAACAACACCTACAGTTGGTATGATTCGGATCAGATGTCGAATGGAGGCTGGGCCGGCAAAATCAACGGGGGGGTGTGTTCGGGCAGTGCATGTGATACCGAGTCTTACATCAAGGCATTCAATGCAAGGAAATTTTGTGGCTATACAGATTGGTACCTTCCAAGCCGCTTTGAATTGAATACCATCGTTGATACCAGCGTCTTCTATCCCGGGCCAACGCTTCCAAAAGATTATTTTCCCGAGACCAAGGCGGGTAGCTACTGGACCGATACAACCTTCAAAACTCGCCGTGCCAGTGCCTGGGTTTGGCGTTTTGATCATGGCAGCGATTACGTTGAAGAGAAAAGTGCGGCCTTGAGTGTCAGATTGACACATGCCACCACAAAGCCGACTGCGAAGTAAATTTGCAAAACAGCTTCCCCCATCAGCCACTTATGGAGACAAGGCTGATGGTGATCGGTGTAACCACAGGGTGTTGTGGTTAGTGGCGTAATTTATGATTCAGGATAGTCAGTAACAGCAACAGAAGTGCCGCAATGCCGTTGTGTACCACGGCCAGCAATAAGGGCAGCTGCAGGAAGATTGTGGCGATACCAACGATAAATTGCAGCACAATCAGAACCAGAAGCCAGCGCGCAGTCTTCTTCAAGCTGGCCAAACGCATGGCGGAGAATGCAACCCACACGATCATCGCAAAAACAACAAAGGCAAATGTGCGGTGTGTCCAATGAATGGCGGTCAAGGCGTCAAAGGGCAAATATTCACCGTGTGCGGTCATGCCCAAATCACGCCACAGGGTGAATCCGTGGGTAAAATCCATCGGCGGCAACAGCTTCCCATTGCACATCGGGAAGTCGGTACAGGCCAGTGCCGCATAGTTGGTACTCACCCATCCTCCAAGTCCGATTTGAATTACCAGGAAGACGGTAGCCAATACAGCGGGTGCGCGCAAAGTCGCGGCTATGGATCCTGTCATGGCTGGTTGGTTGCTTAGGTGTGCACCGAACCATGCCAAAAATGCAAGCAATGCCATACCCAGCAGCAAATGAATCGTCACAATGATCGGTTGCAGGTTCATCGTGACTGTCCAAGCGCCAAAAGCGCCCTGAAGGCAGACAAATAAAAATAAAAAAGTTGGGAATGCGGGGGCGAATTTTGATTCCGTGCGTCTGGATTGCAGCCATCTGCGCCATGATAAGACCATCATTCCAACGATGAGTACCCCGATGGCCATTGCGAAATAGCGATGAATCATTTCAATCCACGCTTTTACAACCGTCACCGGCCCGGTTGGCATGGCAGCTTCGGCAGCGCTGATATCCGCGTGCGCCTTTATGGGGTCTGCGTGACCGTAACAACCGGGCCAGTCGGGGCAGCCAAGACCGGAATCAGTCAATCGCGTAAAGGCACCGAACATGATCAAGTCAAAGGTAAGGAAAAGCGTGACCCACACCAATTTTCGGTATTTATCCGGGTCATTGGATACCCACACGATGGAAAGAGGCAGCATGGCGACTATCATGCCCATGATCGCAAGTTGGAGCAGGAGTTGGGGGGTAAACTGGATCAGCATAATAATAATTCCGGGTTGGAGTGCTTCACATCCTCAGGTTAAAGTGACCGGCGTAAAGTTCGGATGGCAGAGCGCTATCGATTAAACGCCTACCCAGCAGGTTGCCGGGGTCGTTCGGGAACACGACTCGAATTGTAAAGTATCTCGGTCTGGCCGGATATGCGTTGTGTGGACATTCGATATGTGGAGCATGTTCAGCGGTTGGTTTTCGATATTTGAGGGGGTATCACGGACTATGATCAGCATTTTTTTCAGAAATACAATTTCCGGTTCTTTGATTCTGCTTTTGTTCGTGGCTGAATTGGCAGCGGCTGCCGGTGTTGAGTCGCACCACGCAAAACTCTTGTCTGGCTCAAGGTATTATTTCGACAGTTTCAATCCGGAGCCGACGCCGTGGATACCGGGGGCGCCCCTCAACATTGAGGAGGTATTTAAAAATTACCAATATGTTGAAATTGTGCCGGATCACGATGGCAAGGCGATTACAGTGAATCAATACATTCAAGGCAGTAAAAAGGGGAGCACAAGGTATCGAATTGCCCCGGATGGCGGGTTGCAGAAAGAAGAATGAGCGGGATGCGGACCGATGCTAACAATGTGTATCCGCCCAACCCGCGGATTACGGGGTGATTGCTGTATACCTTACTGGAATTGACGGGTACATGGGATGCAGAAAATTTCAGCAACAGATTGAATTTATAAAACTTCTTGAATGGGAATCAGTGGTGGTGAAAATAAAGTAGTTTTGTAATCTGTCATGCCCTTGACAGGCATAATTTTATGGGATAACTTCGAAACATGCATGAACAGCACATGTTTATGCATTAGTTTTTTTCAGGGCTTCTAAACTTTCTCAGGGGGATGTTATGAAATCGTTTTTCGTAGGTGCTGTCGTGATGGCAAGTCTGTCTTTTTCAGTAAATTCCGTGGCTGCGGACATGCCGGCTGCAGTTAAAACATACAACTGCCTGGGCTGCCATTCGGTTGCAAAGAAGGTGGTTGGTCCGGGCTGGAAAGATGTTGCCAATAAGTACAAGGGTGACGCCGGTGCAAGAGACAAGCTGATTGAAAAAATGATGAAGGGCGGCAAGGGCGCTTGGGGTCCGATGCCTATGCCTGCAAGCCCGAAGATGAGCAAGGAAGAAAGTGCGCAATTGGTGGACTTTATTCTGGCCTTGTAATTTCGAGCAGGGAATGGCCTTCTATTCGGTTGCGTGTGAAATATCTGGCAAGTTTTCGAATATTTAAGGTGTTGGAGTAGTAGTGGTTGTATGTGTTTTGGTAGATCAGACAGTTGTTCGTGATATGTGCGAAAAATGCTTGAATTCGGGCTATCACTGCAACATTTGTTAATTCGGAGGAGATAAACATGAAGTTACGTTACACGAAGGTATTGGCATCGCTGCTGGGATTGGCGGCTTTGCCTTTTGCAGTTCACAGTGCCTACGCTGCAACAGCACCGGCAATGACAGAAGCGGAAATGGCTAAAGGAAGCAAGATTTTCTTCGAGCGTTGCGCAGGCTGCCATGGCGTGCTGCGTAAAGGTGCGACCGGCAAGAAATTAACACCGGATGTCACCTTGGACAAGGGAACCGAGTACCTGAAGGCATTCATCGGCTACGGTTCCCCGGGCGGCATGCCGGCGTTCCAGACCGGCGGCGAACTGACCGAGGCAGAAGTGGATCTGATGGCGCGTTACATCCAGCAGACCCCCGTTGCTCCGCCCGAGATGAGCCTGAAGGACATGGAAGCGACCTGGAAGGTGTTCGTGGCGGTGAAGGACCGTCCAAAGAAGAAGATGAACAAAATCAACCTGGACAACATCTTCTCCACCACGCTGCGCGATGACGGCAAGGTCGCACTGATCGACGGCGACAGCAAGGAGATCATCGCCCTGCTCAACACCGGCTACGCGGTGCACATCTCGCGTTACTCCGCATCCGGCCGCTATCTGTACGTGACCGGCCGCGACTCCAAGCTGAGCCTGATCGACCTGTGGGCGAAGGTGCCTAACGTTGTGGCCGAGATCAGGACCGGTGTCGAGGCACGTTCGATCGAGACCTCGAAGTTCAAGGGATGGGAAGACAAGTATGCAATCTCCGGTACCTACTGGCCGCCGCAGTTCGTGATCCATGAAGGGGATACGCTGAAGCCCCTGAAGGTGGTCTCGACCAGCGGTATCGCCTCAGAGACCAACGAGTTCGTGCGTGAAGCGCGTGTGGCCGCCATCGTGTCCTCGCACTACAAGCCCGAGTTCATGGTCAACGTGAAGGAGACCGGCAAGGTGTGGATGGTCGACTACAGTGACCTGAATAACATGAAGATCACCGTGATCGATACCCCGCGCTTCCTGCATGACGGCGGTTTGAATTCGACGAAGCGTTACTTCATGGATGCTGCCAACGCCTCCAACAAGATCGCGGTCATCGACCTAAAGACCAGCAAGCTGGCCGCTGTTGTCGAAGTGGGCAAGGTTCCGCATCCGGGCCGTGGCGCGAACTTCATCGATCCGAAGTATGGTCCGGTGTGGGCGACCAGCCACCTGGGTGACGACACCATCGCCGTGATCGGTACCGATCCGGAGAAGCACAAGAAAAATGCCTGGAAGATGGTCCGTCAGATCAAGGGCCACGGTGCGGGATCGCTGTTCATCAAGAGCCATCCGAAGTCCAAGAATCTGTGGGTGGATGCACCGCTCAATCCGGATACCGCGACCTTCCAGTCGGTTGGGGTGTTGGACATCAACAACCTCGAAGCCGGTGTGACCGTGTTGCCAATCGCCGAGTGGGCCAACCTTGGCCCGGGCTCCAAGCGCGTTGTTCAGCCGGAATACAACAAGGCGGGTGACGAAGTCTGGTTCTCGGTCTGGAGCGGCACCAAGGACAAGTCCGCCATCGTGGTGGTGGACGACAAGACCCGCAAGCTGAAGAAGGTGATCAACGATCCGCGTATCATCACGCCGACCGGGCACTTCAACCTGTACAACACGATGCACGACATTTACTAAGATTTTTTGGTAGGATCCGACCCCGTCATTTCGGTGATCCTTGCCGGAGTGACGGGCTTAGAAGAGTAGTGTTGACAATGCATATTTGAAGGGTGGGGTGACCCACCCTTTTTTCATGGCATAAAATAATTATTAGAAAGATCCGGAGGAAGAAGATGCAAACCCAGTTAATCAAAAGAAGCTTGTTATTGACCTTAGGCTGTATTTGCGGCCTGGTTAATCCGGCGAGCGCATCGGAAAGAGAAGATGTGGCCATGTTGGATGAGGTCGTTGTGACCGCCACCAAAACCAGAACGACTCTTTCCGATTCGCCTGCGGCAGTGACCGTGGTGAAGGCAGAAGAAATTCAAAACAAAAATGCTTCCAGATTGGGCGATGTACTGGATCAAATTCCCAGCCTCTATTTGCGCGGTGGGGCGCTCGGCCAATCGCAGGGCACTGTGGGGACGAGCGGCATGTCGCTGCGCGGCATTGACCAATCCAGAGTGCTTATTTTGCTTGATGGGCAGCCCCTCCAGGATGGTGGCTCCGGCAAGGTGAACTGGCGCGTACCGTTTGTTGAGGATATCGCGCGGGTCGAGGTCGTGCCCGGCGCGTTCTCTTCACTGTACGGCAGCAATGCCATCGGCGGGGTGGTCAACATCATCACCAAACAGCCGGACAAGCGCGAGTTCACGGCAAGTGTGAAAAAAGGCTGGGGCGATGCCAGCGGCGAGGATGCCAGCATTTATTTCCGCGACAAGATGGACAACGGACTGGGGTTCGCGGGCGGGCTTGGCTACCAGAACCGTGACAGCTATGTGAATGAGTTCGTGGTCAAGACACCAGTGGTTGGTGTGCCCGGCACACCCGTTACGGGCGCACAGGCGACGACCACCCGGGAGGGTGTCCCGGCCTATCTGGTGGGTGATTTGGGCGCCACGCCGTGGACGTCTACCCATGCAACCGCCAAGCTGACCTATGACCTGAATGCGCGTGACAAGGTTTATGCAGGCGTGAACCGTCAGGAAACCAGGCAGGATTACGCGCAGTTCAACACTTACCTCACGAACACGGCAACTGGCGCGCCCGTCTCGAGCGGAATACTCGACATCAACGGGCAACGTGTCGTCCTGTCAAATTATGACTTCACCCTTTTCTCATTCCTGCCGCTGCATGAAACCACGACCCGGTATTCTGCCGGCTATGACGGGACTATTGGCGATGGTTATCTGTTGAAGGCGGACATCGGGAAGATCGACCGGATCTACAACTTTACGCTGGCCAGCCCGACCGCGACCTGGGACAGCGGCGCGGGAACATTGTCGGATGCCCCCAATGACGGTCTTGACGGCACCGTGCAATTGAGTCTTCCGCTGACTGACAATCACTTTCTGGTCACCGGTCTGGCAGTCCACAAAGAGACAGTCAACCAGCGCATTTATGCACTTTCCGACTGGCGCGATCCGGGTTCCGTCACCGCGGTGAATACCGGCTACAACGGCCATTCCGCCACGACCTCCATTTTTGCCCAGGATGAATTCAGCGCAATGGATAAGCTGAAGGTTTATCTGGGAGGGCGTTGGGATAACTGGGAAACCAGAGGAGACAGCTTTGTTACCACACCGGCCAGCGGCAAGCTTTATCCAACGCGAGGTACCTCCGCGTTCAGTCCAAAGGTGTCTGCAGTGTACAAGCCCGCCGAAGCCGCAGTAGTGCGGGCTTCCTTCGGGAGATCTTTCCGCGCGCCGACCAATCAGGATCTCTACGTGACGACCACAAGCAGGGGCAGGACGACGGCCGGTGATCCCAATCTCCAGCCGGAACATGGCACGACCTGGGAGGTGGGGGGTGAATTACACGTTACGGAAGACACCCGGATTACCGCCACGTACTACGATACACAGCTGACCGATCTGATTTACCTGAAGCAGGTTGATGCGGCCAACTCACTGCGCATCAATGCCGGCAAGGCGAAGATCAGCGGGATTGAATTTGGCGCCACGACAAAACTGGCAAGCTGGCTGGCGCTGGATGCCAACTACGCCTATATCAACTCTGAAATGCTGGAAAACGCGGCGGACCCATTGAGTGTCGGCAAGCGCCTGACCGACTCCCCGAAAAACATTGCGGGTATCGGACTGACTGCCGAACAGGGCCAGTGGACGGGCGCATTGAGCGCGCGCTATGCCGGCCATGTTTTCTTTACCGCCCAAAACACGGATACGGTGGAAGGCGTGCCGGGCAGTTATGACGCGTACACCATGGTGAATGCCAAGCTTGGATATGCCTTCACCAAAAACGTCAAGGGCACGATAGCGATTAACAATCTGTTCGATACCAGAGCCTATTCATACTTCCTGTTGCCCGGGCGGAATGTGACTACCGGAATGGATTTTTCTTTCTAAAGTCGAACTGTGGGGACGGATCAATCTTTTGTTTTATCGTTGGCTTGTGCAGATTGGACGACGCAACCGCCCAGTCTTGCCAACCCAGGTTCCTCCGCCACCTGCCCAAACAACATCTGAGGATTACCGGCGTGATAACGATCGAGGGCTGAAATTGATAAAGAAATCCCTGTTTACCTGCCTCTCTGCGGTGGGGCTGCTACTGGCATTCGAGGCATCAGCAGGCCAGTCGGTTGAAAAGAACTATGCCCATTTTTGCGCGGCCTGCCACGGCGCCGATCGACTGGGTGGCGCGGGCACGGCGCTGCTACCGGAAAATCTGGCGCGCTTGCGCCGTGCCGACGCATTCAAGGTTATTGCTGAAGGACGCAATGCCAGCCAGATGCCGGGCTTTGGCGGCGGTCTCGCCAGGGAAGATATTCAGGCGCTAGTGGATTTCATCTACACGCCTTTGCCAAAAGTGCCGGTGTGGGGAGAGAAACAGATCAATGACTCGCATCTTCAGCGCGTTATGTTTGGCAAATTTCCAGACAAACCGGTGTTTAACGCGGACCCGCTCAACCTCTTCGTGGTCGTAGAACTTGGCGACCATCACGCCACCATTCTGGATGGAGATAAGTTCGAGCCGATCCATCGTTTCAAGACGAGCTTTGCGTTGCACGGCGGGCCCAAGTTCAGTCCGGATGGGCGCTATGTGTATTTCGCCTCGCGCGACGGCTGGATCAGCAAATTCGACATCTATAACCTGAAGGTAATGGCCGAGATACGCGCCGGCATCAACACCCGCAACCTCGCCGTGTCCGCTGATGGCAAGACCGTGCTGGTGGGCAATTACCTTCCGCATTCGCTGGTGCTTCTGAACGCGGAAGATCTGTCGCTGATCAAGGTGATTCCAACTATTGGCCAGGATGGAAAGAGCTCACGGGTATCCGCCGTGTATCAGGCTGAGCCGCGCGGCAGCTTTGTCGCGACGCTGAAGGATGCGAAAGAGGTATGGGAAATACCTTATGGCGATAAAGATTTTTCAGCACGCCGCATTGCCACCGACGACTATCTGGACGACTTCTTCTTTGACCAGGAATACCGCCACATGATCGGGGCCGCGCGGGACGGAAAAAAAGGACTGGTGATCAATCTCGATTCCGGCAAGAATGTTGCGGTGCTCGATTTGCCGGGCATGCCGCATCTGGGCTCCGGCATTACCTGGGAGTACCAGGGGCATCCGGTGATGGCAACGCCCAATCTGAAAGAACCGGTAGTCAGCGTGATCGACATGACCACTTGGCAGACGATCAAGCAGATCAAGACGCTCGGCGGCGGTTTCTTTATGCGCAGCCACGAAAATTCTCCCTATGCATGGACCGATGGCTTCAACAGCACAGACCACCGCGACGTGATGCATATCATCGACAAGCGCACACTGGAGGTGGTGAAAATTCTGCGCCCGATGCCGGGCAAGACCGCGGCGCACGTCGAATTTACCCGCGACGGGAAATACGTGCTGGTCAGCATCTGGGAAAACGATGGTTGGCTGCTCATCTACGATGCGGCCACACTGCAGGAGATCAAGCGTTTGCCGATGAACAAACCCTCCGGCAAGTACAATGTCTACAACAAAATTACGCGGTCTGCGGGTACCAGCCACTGAAGCCTGAAGCTGTAGTTGGGTGCGGTTAAACACACACCGAAGCAGGCAGGAGGGGGCGGTTAGCCTCTCCACATTCCTCTCGCACAGAGGGAATGAACGGGGTGCTATTTGATGCCTGCGCAATTGCGGTTTATAGGATGAATGGCAGGTATGGATATTCTGACTCATGGATTGTTGGGCGGTGCGCTCGCCCAGTCTTGCAGCACCAAAGCCGAAGCGCGTTCCGCCACCCTCGTGGGCTTTATTGCCGCCTTGCTGGCGGATGCGGATGCATTGATCCAGTCCGCCACCGATCCGTTGCTGACGCTGGAATATCACCGGCAGTTCACGCATTCTCTGATCTTCATTCCGGTCGGTGCATTGTTGGTTGTGCTCGTTCTGTGGCCTATATTCAAAAAGTTTGGTCAGCCGCTCGGATTCCGGCAGATTTATCTGTACGCCCTGCTGGGATGTGCCACCAGCGGTGTGCTGGATGCCTGCACCAGTTATGGCACTCACTTGCTGTGGCCGTTCACCGGTGAGCGTGTGGCATGGAGTGTGGTATCGATCTTCGATCCGCTGTTCTCCCTGATCCTGATCGTGGCACTGGGAGCGGGATTGCGCTGGCACAAGAATTGGGCGCCGCGTATCGGTTTGTTGCTTGCGGCGGGATATTTGTCGTTAGGTTGGTGGCAACATCAGCGTGCCGAGGGAGTCATTCATGCTGTTGCATTGGAACGCGGCCATGTTGCTGAGCGGTTGACCATCAAGCCGACGATGGGCAATCTGCTGCTCTGGCGTTCGATCTACCGCACAGACGGTGTCTATCATGTCGACGCGGTGCGTGTCGGGATCGGTGGGCAGGCGAAGGTTTATCCCGGAGAGTCCGTGCCCGCTTTTGATCCGCCCTACAATATTGCCGGACTTCCCGCGGAATCTGTTTTGTACCAGGACATCGGGCGTTTCCACACCTTCTCGGAGGGGTATCTGGCGCTGCATCCGGACGATCCAAGGCTGCTGGGTGACGTGCGTTATGCCATGTTGCCGACCAGTACGCGACCACTCTGGGGAATCCGTCTGGACTTGTCTCATCCTGCATCGCATGCACAGTTTGAAGCTACGCGCCGGATGTCGCGTGCGGAGATCGACCAGTTCGTTGGGATGCTGACAGGCAGGAATTAGCAGGATGTCAAAGCAGGATTACAGCCATGAAGTGCGCAAGCACCGCTATCTGTGGGTGAGGCTTGCGTTTGCCGCGCTGGGCACACTATTTCTGTTAATCGGGATCGTTGGCGCCTTCCTGCCCATCTTGCCGACCACGCCATTCTTGTTGTTGGCTACAGCCTGCTATGCACGTTCCTCGCGCCGCTTCTACAACTGGCTGATGAACCATCGCACATTCGGCGCATTGATCGTCGAGTGGCGCACCTATCGCAGCATTCCCTGGCGGATCAAACTGGTGGCGGTGGCGACGATGGTGGTCACTTTCAGCAGTTCAATCCTGCTGTTCATCCACGACTGGCACTTGCAACTGGCACTGGGTTTCTTTTGTCTCACCATGGCGATCTGGCTTTATCAAATCCCTTCACGGGACCATCCCCACAAACAATCCTCGTGAGCATCCGCCGCTTGTGAATGCGGCCATCAAGCCCCCGCAAGCAGCAAGCGAATATCTTCAGCCAGCCATTCGGAACGTTGTGCCAGCGGTGCACGCAGTCTGACCCGGCCTTTGGGGTCGATCAGGAAAGTGCCGACGCTGTGATCCACGGTATAGCCGGAGGCACTTGGCTGCTTCTGATAGGTCGCATAGAACGATTTTGCCACTTGCGCGGTAACTTCGGCGTTGCCATACAGACCGAGGAAGGACGGATGAAAAGCGGGGACATATTGCGCCAGCATTTCCGGTGAGTCGCGCTCGGGGTCAACCGTGATGAATATCACCTGCACTTTCTCGGTATCCTTGCCCAGTATTTGCATGGTCTGCGCCAGATCGGCCAGTGTGGTCGGACACACGTCCGGGCAATGCGTGTAGCCGAAAAATAATGCCACCACCTTGCCCTTGAAATCAGCCAGTGCACGCGGCTGGCCATTGTGATCGGTCATATGGAAATCAGCCTGGGTGAGCGCATGGCTGACATCGCTGGCATGAAACGGCGAGGGCAGCTCCTGCTTTCCGCAAGCACTGAGCAATACGATGGAAAGGCAAAGAATGATGCGGCGAAAAAGCATGACAACTCCTGGATATGTGGGTAGGAAGCAGGTTCGTGAAGTGCCGCAAGTATAACGTGTTTTTTTTCGACCAAGGCGCGGCGACAGACGGGCAACAGTTTTTCTCAATCCTGCCTCGGGGAAATGGGAATTGTGACGGCCTATTGCGCGATTTCATGGATGCCATTAAGATAGCAACCAATTACTTACTTGGTGGTGCTTCATGTCTCCCAAACGAATAAAACTATCAGCTCTTGGAATCGGGTTGTTCGCACTTTTCGGCTGGGTCGTGCTGACCCAGGGTCCGTTGGCGCCGGTCAAGGTCACGCTCGAAAAAGTACAAGTCGGCAGCCTTGCCAGTGCGGTATTCGGCATTGGCACACTGCAGGCTAGATACAGTTACAACCTGGCCCCCACTTTTACCGGCCGTGTGAAAAGCGTGCTGGCCGATCAAGGGGACAGAGTTGTTGTCGGGCAGGTGCTGGCCGAGATGGATCCGGTCGATCTCGATGAAAAACTCGCGGGCAGCCAGCGCATGGTGGAGAAGACTGCCAGCTCCATCCTCGCGGCAGAAGCACAGGAGCGTGAAACACAGAGTCGTTTCGAGACATCCTCTTCAACTTTCAGCCGTTATCTGGAGCTGCGTGAGCAGGGTTTTGTCAGCCAAGAGATGCTTGCCGCAAAGCAGCACGAAAAGAATGCCGCTGCGGCCGCATTGGCAGCAGCTTCGGCCAATCTGGCCGCCGCCCGGGCGGAGCATGACAGGGCTCAAGCCGACCTGCGCGGGATCGGCAAGACGCGCGCGCAAACGCGGCTGATCAGTCCGGTCAATGGTGTGGTCGTTGCCAGAATGGCCGAAGCGGGGAGCACGGTCGGCGGTGGGCAGGTGGTGCTGCAAGTGATCGATGAAAACAGCCTGTGGGTCGAGACGCGCATTGCCCAACAGCAAGCCGGACAGATTCGTGTTGGACAGGGGGCGGAGGTCGTTCTGCGCTCACAGCCGCAGCAGACGCTACAAGGCAAGGTGTCACGCATCGACAGGGTGAGTGATGCCGTGACCGAAGAGCGGATCGTCAATGTTTCAGTCAGTATCCCCGATGCCAGCTTGGGCGAATATGCGGAAGTCACCATCAGATTGCCCGAACTGAAAAATGCGCGCTCCGTTCCGGCCGCAGCAGTGAAACGCATCGACAAACAGGATGGCGTGTGGATATTGGCGGACAAGGAATTGCAGTTCAGGGCAGTCAAGGTTGGCATGACGACCCTGGAGGGGCGCACACAAATCCTCGACGGGCTCGCAGAGGGTGATGCTGTCATCGTCTATAGCCAGCAGCCGCTGCGCGCCGGTTTGAACGTAAAAGTCGTACCCGGGTTGGTTAAAGGCTAAGCCGTGATCAATCTGGCGAGCCGCGACATTCTGCATGGCTGGGGGAAATTCGTTTTCACCGGAATCGGCTTGGGACTGCTGATCGGCGTGACGCTGACCATGGCAGGTGTTTATCGCGGCATGGTGGACGATGCGCGGGTGCTGATCGAGAACGCGGGCGCCGATCTGTGGGTGGTGCAGCAGGATACGCTGGGGCCGTATGCCGAGCCATCCAGCGTGCATGACGATGTGGCACGTGATTTGCTCGGCATACCGGGCATCCATGAGGCCGGCAACGTCACCTATTTGACCATGCAGATTCGCCACAAGCACAAGGAAATTCGGGTGATGCTGGTCGGCTACGAAACCGGCAAACCGGGAGAACCGGCCTATCTTGTTGCGGGTCGCCCGATCACGCAGTCGCACTATGAAGCACTGGCGGATATCAAGACCGGTTTGTCTTTGGGGGATCGGGTCAATATACGGCGCCATGAGTACACCGTGGTCGGGTTAACGCGGCGCATGGTTTCCTCCAGTGGTGATCCGATGATCTTCATCCCGCTCAAGGATGCGCAGGAAGTGCAGTTCCTGAAAGACAATGATGCGCTGGTCAACGAGCGCGCGCGCACTGCAGCCAACCCGGCCTTCAACCGACCCGGCGTGCCCGGCCTGCTGGAAGCGATTCAGGCCAGCCAGACATCCAGCCGCTTTGTGAATGCTGTACTGGTGCGCACAGCAGCGGGGGCAGTGGAGAAAGTGGCCGGGCAGATCGAGCGCTGGAAGCACCTGCAAGCCTATAGCAAAAGCCAGATGGACGAGATCCTGGTGGCGCGCCTGATCGCCACTTCGTCCAAACAGATATTCATGTTTCTGGTGATCCTGGCGATCGTCAGCGCCGCCATCGTCGCCTTCATCATCTACACTATGACCCTGAACAAGGTGCGCGAGATCGCGGTGCTGAAACTGATTGGCGCAACCAACCGCACCATCAGCGCCATGATCCTGCAACAGTCACTGGGGCTGGGTTTGATCGGATTTGTGGTGGGCAAGCTGTCGGCCACCGTGTGGGCGCCGCTGTTTCCGAAATATGTGCTGTTGTTGCCGGGTGATGCGGTAACAGGATTCGTGCTGGTCATGCTGATGTGCGCCGTTGCCAGCATCTTTGCCATTCGTGCCGCGTTGCGCATTGATCCGGCGACGGCGATCGGAGGTTGAGCATGCACAATGCAGCGATCCATATCGAAAACTTGAAGAAACGTTACGGCGAGGGCGACACTGCGGTTGATGCGCTGAAGGGCGTGGATATGACCATCTGGCCGGGTGAAGTGGTCGGCCTGGTCGGCCCCAGCGGCTCCGGCAAAAGCACGCTGCTCAAATGTCTGGGGGCAGTGATCGAACCGACAGCCGGTCGCATGACGCTCGGCGGACAAATCATCTATGACGAGAAATGGAAAATCGATGATTTGCGCACCTTGCGCCGCGACCGCATCGGGTTCGTGTTCCAGGCGCCCTATCTGATTCCGTTTCTGGATGTAACGGATAACGTTGCCATATTACCGATGCTGGCGGGCACTTCGAATGCCGATTCACGCAAGCGCGCGCAGGAATTGCTGGGTGCGCTGGATGTCGGCCATCGCGCCAAGGCGGCTGTTTCGCAATTGTCGGGCGGGGAGCAGCAGCGCGTGTCCATCGCGCGCGCGCTGGCCAACCATCCGCCGGTGATCCTTGCCGACGAGCCGACGGCACCGCTGGACAGCGAGCGGGCATTGAATGTGGTGCGCATCCTGAACCAGATGGCGGAGCAATATCAAACCGCCATCATTGTCGTTACGCATGATGAAAAAATCATTCCCACATTCAAACGCATCTACCACATACGCGACGGGCGCACCTATGAGGAGGCCGGTGAAGGCAGGCCTGTTTGAAAATATTCTTGCGAAGGAGAGAAGTTGTGAATCAGGAAACGATAAAGCGGCGCTTGAGTACCGAAGAACGGCAGAGTGAAATCATTCGCGTGGCAGTCGATCTTGCTGCCGACAAGGGTGTGGACAGTGTGACCACGCAGGATATGGCCGATGCCATGCACCTGACCCAGGGCGCGATCTTTCGCCACTTTGCGACCAAGGATGACATCTGGGTTGCGGTCATCGAGTGGGTGCGCGGTCGTCTGATGAAAGTTCTCGACAAAGCGGCGGCAGATGCGACCGACCCCCTAGATGCCATTGAACGCATGTTCTCCGCCCACATAACATTTGTCAGCAAGCATCCTGCCATCCCGCGTTTATTGTTCTCCGAATTGCTGCACAAGAAGAACAGCAAATTGCGCCAGCTCATCGAGGGCATCATCTCCGGCTATGAGGCCAAGATCTCCGGCTTACTTGAAGCAGCCAAGTCACAATCTCTGGTGCCAGACGATCTTGATAGTCAAAGTGCGGCGGTACTTTACATCGGCATGATCCAGGGATTGGTCATGCAATCGAATGTCTTTGGCGGGAAACGCGTGCTCATGCAGCAAGCACTAAAGACTTTTCCGATCTTCCTGCACGGCATCAAGATTCGCAGCTGATTTATTTTTTTAACCCGCTCAAAGGATGCGATATGGATACAACACAGCGTGGATTTACGGTCTGGGCGATTTCCCTGCTTGCACTCGGCTTTGGAATGCTGACCATCAAGGAGGGCGGGACAGTTCTATTTGGTGACGAAGCGGCGCGTGCCGCGGCCGGCAACTATGTGCCGTTCGTGCTCTGGTTCAATTTCATCTCCGGTTTTGCCTATGTCATTGCCGGTGTGGGATTGTGGCTGCAACAACGCTGGGCGGTCTGGTTGGCTGCAGGTATCGTGGTGGCGATAGTGCTCGTGTTTGCGGCATTTGGAATACACATCAGTTCGGGCGGGGCCTACGAGCAGCGCACGGTGATCGCCATGAGTATGCGAACCATGGTTTGGCTGGTGATCGCATCCTTGGCAGCCCGAACATTGCGGCGCAGGTGAGGCTTGCAGCCAACTGATGAGAGAACTGCGAACCTAATCGTATGAGATGCCTCCTGAATGTATTGGTATGGGCAATGTTGATTCTGCCACCCCCGGCCATGGCGGCTGAATCGGCGGATGGTCACGTGGCGCCCGCGCAAAGGCTGGAGCCGATGCCGGAGAACGAACCCGTACTTTCTGTTTATGAACCAATCTACATCGTGGTCGGGCTGCGAGACGGGCGGAGCGCACGTTTCCAGTTCAGCTTCAAATACCGTCTGTTTGATCCCGAATCGACACCGGTGCAATGGCTGCCGGCACTGGGCAAGCTCCACTTTGCCTATACCCAGACTTCCCTTTGGGATTTGAACGCAAGCTCAAAGCCGTTCTACGACACGAGTTACCGTCCGACCCTGTTCTGGCAGTCCAAACTGGATGAAAGTACAACCGGCCCCTCCTATTTTCGCGGCGGGTACGAGCACGAGTCCAACGGCAAGGACGACATCAGCTCGCGCAGCATCGACACCATCTTTGTCCAGCCGGTGTTGCGCAAGGATTTTGCCGGCGGTGATACCTTGTTCTTTGCGCCGCGTTTCTACGCGTATCTCGACCGGACGGACAACCCGGATATCGCACGCTATCGCGGCCATGTTGATTGGATAGTTCGTTATGGGGACGAGCGGGGCTGGCTGTTGTCCAGCCGGATACGTACAGGCACGGCTGGGTATGGGAGTGCCCAATTCGACTTGTCCGCTCCCCTGCGTAAACCGTTGTTTTCACGCACGGGCGGCTTTCTGTATTTTCAGTTGCTCAGCGGATACGGTGAGAGCCTGCTTGATTACAACCGGAAAAGCTTGACACAATTGCGCGTCGGGTTCGCCATCGTGCGATGACTCACTCTATAAAAACCGCCGTTTATTTTTTACCCACAACAAGGACCCAACATGAAAAAGAAATTAATCGTTGCCACATCCCTTATTGGTATCGCACTGTCGGCATTTCAGGTTCAGGCTGCGGAGCCTATGGAATTGCAAAAAGTCATGCGGGAGTTGGGCAGGAACATGCAGATTATTACCGAAGGCATTTCGCGCGAGGATTGGGAGCTGGTTGCACAGACTGCTCCCATGATCGCGGAACACCCGCAACCACCACTGGCAGAAAAAACACGCATCATCGGCTTCATGGGCGGCGAGATGTCAAAATTCAAGGCGTTTGACATGCAGACACACGAAGCAGCCCACGATCTGATGCACGCGGCACACGAGAAGGACGGACATAAAGTCATTGCAGCTTTCCAGAAGGTGCAGTCTTCCTGCCTGAATTGCCATCAGACTTTCCGTGCCAGGTTTGTGGAGCATTTCTACGGCACATCCGGCAAATAAAGTGGCTAACTTTCGGGAGGTCAAAGATGAAGAATTGCAAGCTGAGTTGGCTGCTGTTCGTCAGTCGGTGATGCTGAACAAAGATAAACATAATGCATTGGTGTTGGAGATGCGCGTCTGGCTACGGAGCCCGCAGGGGATATTGGAGGCGGGCAAAAAAAGATTTTGACGCGGTCATGAAATCCGCCAAAGCATCCGGTATGGCTACCGAGGCGGATACGCCGGGCTCATTGTTCAGGAAGATCCTGGTTGAGATGAAATCACCCGGTTCAGCGGGTCGCCGAGTCGTATCTGGCCTGCGCCCGCTGTTGCGCCAACCAGTAAACCTCGGACAAATCTTCGATACTGATATCCAGTACGCTATCCTGGTGCGAGAGCACC
The DNA here is from genome assembly GCA_002421915.1 of Gallionellaceae bacterium UBA6222. Taxonomy (GTDB): domain Bacteria; phylum Pseudomonadota; class Gammaproteobacteria; order Burkholderiales; family Gallionellaceae; genus Sideroxyarcus. The sequence goes on along the minus strand of DISA01000002.1, from coordinate 18,423 downwards.
CACTCCAGATCATCCTGTTCGGGAATAATGATGGTTTGACTGGGTGGAGGTGCGGCATGGGTTTGGGTTGCCGGCATTTGCGGATACTGCCTGCGCGGCAGCGCATTGTTGATGAGCAGGGCCAGCAGCAGCATGATGCCGGCATTTGTAATTATGATCAATGCGGTCCACGGCAAACCCATTTGCTGGAACTGGCTTGCACCCAGCACCAGTGTCAGGGCGGTGGCGGCACCGGGCGGGTGCAGACAGTTCAGCACATACATCAGGAAGATAGAGGTGCCGACGGCGACACCCGCCGCCAGCAGCGGATCACCGATATACACCATGCTCAACCATCCGCAGACCGCCGAGAACAGATGGCCCCCGACCAGGTTCCACGGCTGCGCGAGCGGGCTGTGCGGCACGGCGTAGAGCAACACCGCCGAGGCCGCCATCGATCCCAGCAACAGTAGCGGAAACTGCGGTTGCGGCAAAAAGTGCAGGGCCCAGGCCAACAGAAAAATCGCCAACCCACCGGCCAAACCACTCCGCAGTTTTTCCCCGAAAGCGGCGCGCAGGGGATGTGGCCTGAATGATTTGCAGCAGTCGCGGAAGTTCATATCTTTGGCCTGACTTTGATCGGTAACAAATCTGCCAGTGTGCTTTCATCCAGCGAAGCGATAAAGGATTTCTGGGCTTTGAAGAACAGTTTGCGCAAACGGCAGCCGGGCAGGAGCGGGCAGTCGTCATCGTTTGCATCCTCTTTCATGCAGTACACCAGCGCCAGGCTATTTTCCATCAGTTGTACTACTTCGCCGACATGAATCTCCCTCGCTTCACGCGCCAGGCGGATCCCGCCATTGCGTCCGCGTTCGCTGATCACCAGCCCCTGTGCGACCAGGGCCATCACCACTTTCATCAGGTGGGTCTTGGCGATGTCGAAAGCCTCGGCAATTTCCGCAATGGTGGCGGGTGCTTCCTTTTGCGCAAGGTAGATCAGGGTGCGCAGCGCGATGTCGGTGGACAGGTTGAGTTGCATGGAGTTTTTTTTGTGGAATGGATGCGCAAATTATAGGCGACTGTTACTTTTTATAGATGCCCCTATGTGTGTGCCAGTTTGATAAGCCTGACATTTTTGCGGTATATCGAAATGGCGGTGAACACGGCAGCCCCGAGCAATATTCCCTGAAGTAGCAGCCCCAGCATGATTCCCCGCGCAGCCACCATCCAGAACGGTGCACTCATCGCCGCCAGCAGTGTGCCCGCGTGCAGCCGGTAATGCCACCACATCCAGGTTTCGGGAATGATTTGTTTCATGTTCGGAACACCGCTTTTCATGCCGCCGCGAAACAGGTGAAACCAGACCAGGAAGGGGATGATTTTGTACAACATGCCATTAATCACCGACATTGCGAAGCCCAGCAAAAAAGCAAGCACAGACAGGGTCCTCAGGTAAATACCTGCCGCGGGATAGAACAGTGCCGCCATCGAAAACAATGCGGCAAGCAAAATTGAGATCATGCCCAGTCGGAAGAAACTTAAGGTGGCATCCGCGACCCGGCGACGTCGCTGCTGTTGCAGTCTGAGGGTGACTGCGGCGAAACCGATAGCCAGCAGCCAGAACAGCGATTCCAGCCCGCCGGCAATCCGGTCCGGATAGGGATCGACCCAGAGCAACACGGCACTGGAAAGCAAAACGGTAAAAATGGCCGGGGCTAATACGGTGGACAGCCATTTTGGGTAGCCAGGCGTGAGCTGAAACATCGGTACGACCTGATAGGACACACCGATGGTCAGGAGCATTACCCATCCGCCCAGCGATAATTTGACATGGGCCGTGATCATTTCAAAGTAGGGGAGGCCTGCCCCGGTGGCGTACCCATGAGCCAGCAACACGCCCATGATGATGGCGATGGCGAGTGAGAGGACGGACAGCAAGATCGCCGTTCTGGTGTCATTGCGCGCGGCAGCACGCATTAGACTGACGAGACTGGCGACGATAAATATCAGAAAGGCAATGCCCAGCAACGGCCAGGCGAGGTTGAGTAACGCCGGTTTACCCAGAATGAACCCGGCACACAATGACAACGTGCCAGTCAGCAGCGGGAGCAGTGAGAATATCGCCACCAGACGGGAGGCAGGCATTTTGCTGCCGACCAAAACCGGCAATATTTGCTGTGTTGCGCCGAACATTACCGAGGCCATGAACCCGAGTGTGACGCAATGGGTCGCGGCACGGAGGGCTGGATCATGCGGATCGGTAAAAGGGTTGCCGCCGGCAAATGCCAGTAATACGGCAGCCAGCACCAGAAAGAGCGGTGCCACGGCAAAGAAGCTCAACGGGATCGAGAGCGGTGGTGATTGATCCGTGCTGAGCGAGGTCATTCTCATGGGGCGCGCACGATCTCGATTTGAAAGTCGCCATCCGCAAGGGCGGATGTTTGCCAGGTATAGCCCGCCTCGCGCAGTGCATCATAAAGCGGATAGGGTTCGCGGTGAATTTGCACCTGCAACGCCGCCCCTGCGGGCAAGGTTTGCAGGGCTTGTATGACGTTCACGAAGGGTTCCGGGGGCGGTAATCCGCGCACATCGAGTTTGAGGGTTGATCCCATGGGGAATACTTTTCAGAGTGAATGCATGCGGCCAAGCAGTGTTTCCCGTTGCGCCGCCAGGATATGGTCTGCAATGGGATAAAGAATTTGCTCTTCCTTGTGGTTGTGTTGCTGCATGACAATGAGCAGCGTTTCCGATATGCCGCCATAATCTTGAGCGTCTTTTCCAGTTAATGCAGCAGCCATCTGCCCAAACAGATCCTTCATTTGTGCATGTTCCATCAGCATGATCTGCACCGGGCCGGCAGGACCTCCGGCGGATTGCAATGCCGGGAAAAGAATCTCTTCCTCCATGCGAAAGTGCTGAATCATGGCATCATGAAACCGTTTGAAGGCGGGCGCGGCCTCCTCCCATTTTCCGTTCAGTACGGCTTCCTCTGCGTGGGCAAATTCGTCATCACAGGCTTTATGTGAATCGGCCATAAATTCAATAATGGTTTTCATCTCTATATCCTTGTTTTGTATGTGGGTAGTATCGAAATAAATTCCGGGTGGATACAGTTTTGCATTGTAAAATAAAACATGCAGTGTCAATGCATGTATTTTAACCGGTCTAGCAGCAAGCCGGGAGAAGACTTCGATAACCTTTGAATAGAGACCTCAAGATGACCCACAATTGTGCCAACAGTATCTCCCCGGACATGCGGTATCCGTTTGACGCCCGCGGCGTTGCCAAGCGATTCCGTCACGCGGCTATTTTCGGCGCCCTGGACGCGCTGAATCCCGGAGAAACCATGCTATTTGTAAATGACCATGATCCGTTGCCGCTGCTCAACCAGCTGGTGCAACACTACGGCGGCGGAATCGCCATCAACTATGTCGCCCGCGAGCCGGGCCAGATCGTCATCGAATTCACCCGACAATAATCCCGTCATGCTTGTTATGTTGGCCATGGTGGCAGTGGCAAGTTTCGCGGGTGCCGCCGTATTGTCCATGCTTCAGGTGTTGCCGCCAGCCGCACCGATTCATCTTGCCCTGGCGGCGGGTGTCATGCCGCTGATTGTGGGTGCGATGACCCATTTTGTGCCGGTACTCTCCCGCAGTGCCACACCGCGTATCGGAGTGCGTCTGATCCCGCTGGTGTTTCTGCTTGCGGGCGTGCTGGCGTTCTTCTCCTTTGCTGAATCAAACCAGGCTTATCTTTTTGCCGCCTATCTGGCGTTTGCCGCAGCTGCCGCATTCGCGGTTTGGATCATTCGTCGCGCGGCCAAGGCAGTGGGCAAACCCCACCCCTGTCTGGACTGGTATCTCGCGGCAATTGTCTGTTTGATGCTGGCGCTTGTGGCGGTATCGGCAATGGCGTGGTGGCCAGAGCAATATCCGGCTTTGAGGCGTTTGCATTTACACCTCAACACGCTTGGGTTTGTCGGATTGACCGCAGTTTCCACGCTGCAGGTGCTCATGCCCACGGTACTGGCGAGACCTGATCCGCAGGCTGCCGCAAGATTGCGCCAGCATCTGAAATGGGCATTGGGCGGTACCGTGCTGGTCTCGACGGGAGCAGCCTGGTTCAAACCGCTGGTGTATATGGGCATCGTGCTGTGGGCGATTCCTCTGGCTCGTTTGGGCAGTGCCTGGATTTCCCTGTATTTCAGGGAAATATTCAAAATCAATGGCGCGGCTTCGTCACTTGCTGCGGCCTACGCCGGATTCTGCGCCACCCTTTTGTTTGGCGTATTGCACGCGCGCGGCATCCTGAATTCGGCGGATGCCACCCTCGCATTTATCCTGGTCTTTCTCCTGCCTTTGGTCACCGGTGCAGTGAGCCAGCTCTTGCCCGTTTGGATTCGCCCGGGTATGCAGAGTGACTGGCACGCGCAAGTGCGGCAAAAACTCGGGGCGGGCGGTGCCTATCGTGCCATGCTGTTCCTGCTGGGCGGGTTGTCGGTTGGCTTGGGCTGGCGCGGCGGTCTGCTGCTTTCGATTGTGGCATTGATCGCCTTTCTGTTACAGCTTGCCGCTACAATCCACAGTCACGTTATTGAATATAATTCCGAAAAATGAGGATGCAGAACACCATGAGCTATCCAGATTTCTTTGATGCCGTGCCCCAGATCGGTTTGTACGATCCCTTGGCCGAATTCCTCGGCGCAACTGAAGAGGGTGTGATTCGCTACGGATACTACGATGCAGTCAAATTGGCAGGGCACTCCTGCCCGACTGTCGCCTGTGCCTATTGGTCAACCTACAGGGCATTATCCTTCCTCTATCCCGACACGCTGCCGGTGCGCGGTGATATTCGCGTGGAGTTCAGCCAGGACAGCACCAGCGGGGTCACCGGAGTGATCGCGAATGTCGTGAGCATGTTGACGGGTGCAATGTCTGATAATGGCTTCAAGGGCATCGGTGGGCGTTTTGACAGAAGGAAGAAACTGTATTTTTCTGTGGCGGATTTGCAGGCTGAAATACGCTACACCCGGCTGGATACCATGCAGTCCGTGAATGTGACTGCCAATCCGCAGCTTGTTCCGGCATCGCCGCGCCTGCCCGGATTGATGTCCGCCTGTTTATCCGGCAGTGCCACGCCGGCGGAGGCTCGCGAATTCGGCCAACTTTGGCAAGCCAGGGTGCGCAGCATATTGCTGGAGCATGGCAACGACCCGGCCGTGTTTGCCGTTACACCCGTGTGAGATTGCTTTTTACTTGCCTCACCAACACTAACTTATAGATGACGACCCTGCCATGTTAAAGAATTTTACTGCTGCTCCTCACCGCGTCATGTTCTTTGCCGGTGCACTGCAAACCCTCCTTGCCATGCTCTGGTGGCTGTTCGAACTGATGACGCGCTATGTTTTTCCCGCGCAGATGGTGGCTTGGCCGCTGTTTCCGACGGCGGTTCACAGCTGGCTGCTGCTGTCCGGCATGCTGCCATTTTTCATTTTTGGTTTCCTGATGACCACCTTCCCGCGCTGGATGAACGGTACGGAGATTCCCGCCTCGCGTTACGTGCCGGCCTTTGTGTTGATGTTCATTGGCGCACTGGTGTTTTATGCCGGTTTGTTCTTTGGACGGGCGCTGATTGTCGTCGCAACTTTGAGCATGCTGGCGGGGTGGGCCGCAGGACTGTATGCCCTGTTGCGCTCATTGCTCGATACGCCGCATCCCGACAAGCGCCACCCGCTGATGTTGTTCATTGCCCTGTGCCTGGGCTGGATCGGACTCGCCGGGTTTCTGGTCTGGTTGCTGACCGACGAACAGTTCTATTTGCAGTTATTCCTGCGTGCCGGGTTGTGGGGCTTCGTGCTGCCGGTATTCGCCACCGTCGCCCATCGCATGATTCCATTCTTCACTGCCAGCGGGTCATCACAGTCCGAGATACCGCGCCCGTTCTGGCCGTGGTGGATCATGCTGGCGGCCAGTATCATGCACGGGGTACTGGAGTTGTTCCATGCACCGGGCTGGCTGTGGCTATGCGACATTCCATTGGGGCTGTCATCGCTCTACTTTAGTTATCTGTGGGGCTTCCGCCGCAGTTTCCGCAATGCCCTGCTCGCCGTGCTGCATGTGGGATTTGCCTGGATGGGAGTGGCGATGCTGATGTACGCAGCCCAAAGTCTGTGGCTATTCACGCATCACGGCACCGGCTTTATCTGGGGGCTGGCACCGTTGCATGCACTGACCATCGGCTGCTACGCCACGCTGATGATCGGCATGGGCACACGCGTCACACTCGGCCATTCCGGGCTGCCCTTCGAGATTGGCACATCGATCAAGCTGATGTTCGTCGGCATCCAGCTCACTGCATTGGTGCGCATTCTGGCCGATATGTTGCCGTCACATTCCGTGTGGCTGTATATCGCCGCCACGGTATTGTGGCTCGCCTGTTTCGGCCCGTGGGTGTGGCGCTATCTGCCGGCTTTCTGGCGGCCGCGTGCGGACGGGCAGCCGGGGTGATCGCGGGCCGGCATTTGGCGAGCGGAGTGCGGGGCGTATAATGCCCCGACTTTTTCACCCATTACCGAAAAGAAGCCTACATTGAATACCGTCAGTTTTGCCGACCTGAAGCTCGCCCCGGAAATTCTTAAAGCGCTCACCGAAGCCGGGTACACCACACCCACCCCGATTCAGGCACAGGCCATTCCGGCCGTGCTGGATGATCAGGATCTGATGGCGGGGGCGCAGACCGGAACCGGCAAGACTGCCGCTTTTGCATTACCTATCCTGCAAAAACTATTGCCCCACGCCAGTGCCAGTACCTCGCCCGCGCGGCATCCGGTGCGCGCACTGATCCTGGTGCCGACCCGCGAACTGGCGGTGCAGGTGGAAGAAAGCGTGAAGGGCTACGCTAAATACACCAACCTGCGTTCGCTGGTGGTCTATGGCGGGGTGGATATCCGCACGCAGACACCGCATCTGAAGACCGGCGTGGAGATTCTGGTTGCAACGCCCGGGCGACTGCTCGATCACATCGAACAAAAGACGGTACAGTTGAACATGGTGCAGATGCTGGTGCTGGACGAAGCCGACCGCATGCTGGACATGGGTTTCATGCCCGCGCTGAAACGCATCCTCGTGCTGTTGCCGCGCCGCCGCCAGAGCCTGATGTTTTCCGCAACATTTTCCGACGAAATCAAAAAATTGTCCGAGGATTTTCTGATCTACCCGACGCTGATCGAAGTGGCGCGCAGCAATGCCTTGGCGGAGAACATCACGCAGAAAGTCTATCTGGTTGAACAAGCCGACAAGCACGCACTGCTGGCGCAGTTGCTGCGGGGCGACGATGCCAAACAGGTGATCGTGTTCACCAAGACCAAGCTGACTGCCAGCCGTCTGGCGCGCCAGTTGCAGCGCGAGGGTGTTTCCGCCGATGCCATTCACGGCGACAAGAGCCAACTGGAACGCCAGCAAGCGCTGGAGTCTTTCAAGCAAGGCAAGGTGTCGGTGTTGATTGCCACCGATGTTGCCGCGCGCGGACTGGATATCGACCACCTGCCGATGGTCATCAACTACGAGATTCCACATGCAGCGGAAGATTATGTGCACCGTATCGGCCGTACAGGCCGTGCCGGCGCCTCGGGCAAGGCGTTCTCGCTGGTGTCGCCGGAAGAGGAGAAGTATCTGGTCGAGATCGAGAAACTGATCAAGACCACTATCGAAAAAGAAACTGCTGTTGTGCCACATACACATGCCCGCCCGGCACGCCCGGCGGCTACCGCAAACGAGCCGCATCATACCTATCACAAACCCGTGGCGAACAAACCCGCGCACGACCCCTGGTTCGACCAGCCCTACATACCCAAGGTCACCGAACCCGCGCCGCCAACTACCAGGCCGGCATTTGCGCTCGATAAGCCGAAAGCGCCAATTCCAGCCCTGTTCCGGCGCTCGAACTGACGTTATCCGGCGCGCGGTGGGTAGAACGCCATGACCGTCGCGCTGACCATCGCCCCCATCTTCTTGCTGATCCTGCTCGGTGCGCTGATGCGCCGCTGGTTCGGTCTGCGCGACGATTTCTGGCCACAGCTCGACCGTCTGATCTATTACATCTTCTTCCCGGCGCTGCTGTTCCACACGCTCTCGCACTTCACCATCGACGTGGGCGCGGCGACACCGATGCTGGCGGTGGCCGCGCTGTACATGGGCGCTGGCATCCTGCTTGGCTTGCTGGCCAAGCCCCTGTTCCATGCGCCGCCCAGGGTGTATGCCGCGACTTTTCAATCATTTTTCCGGTTTAACAGTTACGTCGGGCTCGCGATTGCCGGCAGCCTGCATGGTCAGGCCGGACTCGCCGCCATCGGCCTGCTAATGGGATTCATGGTGCCGATCGCCAACGTGGCCAGCGTACTGATGCTGGCGCGGCACAGCGAGAGCCACTGGCTGCGCGAGATATTGCTCAACCCGCTGATCCTTGCCACCGCCGGCGGCATCACCTTCAGCTTGGCCGGACTGAGTCTGCCCGCGATGCTGAACAGCACACTGGGGTTGTTGTCCCAAGCCTCCTTGCCGATGGGATTGATTGCGGTGGGCTCAGGCTTGCGCCTGAAGGGATTGCACAGCCAGCGCGGCACCTTGTGGTACGGCGTGACGGCAAAGTTGCTGATCGTGCCCGCGATTGCGTGGGGGTTGGCGATACTGTTTGGATTGAGCGGCGTGTATTTCAACATCGCCGTGCTGATGGCCGCCTTGCCGGTTTCCACCATGGCCTACGTGCTGGCGACGCGCATGGGTGGCGACGGCGACACCATTGCGGCACAGGTGATGTTAAGCACGCTGCTGGCGGCGCTGACCTTGCCGCTATGGCTGTTCCTGCTGGGATTCTGAAAGCGGGATGCGCAAGATCACCTCGGTTCCACCTCCAGTCCGCGCGCGCAGTTCAATTTCCCATCCATTCGCTTCAGTCAGTTGCCGAACAATCGCAAGCCCCAGGCCGCTGCCGCCTGTACTGTCGTTGCGCGAAGACTCCACACGATAGAACGGACGGAACACCTTCCCGACTTCATGGGGAGGGATGCCCGGACCACGATCCATGATGCGAATGACTACTGCATCCCGACTCAGGCGTGATTCGATCTGGACGGGTTTTCCCCCGCCGTAACGGGCAGCATTGCTGATCAGATTCAATAGCACTCTGTGCAAAGAGACCGGACCAGCCGGAATGATCAAATCGGCTTGTGCATCACAGTCGATCCGGATTCCTTCAACAGCCGCATCTTCCGCCAGTGCGTGCAGCATTTGTTTCAGGTTGATTTGCTCCGGTGTTTCTTTTTGCAAGTCCCGACTCAGGACAAGAAACTCGCCGATCAATACATTCATGCTGTCGATATCGCGCTGTAGCCGTTCGATCATCCTCGGGTCGACCGTTTCGGGCAGCATCTCGATCACCAGTCGCATGCGCGCCAGCGGCGTGCGCAAGTCGTGCGAGATGCCGGCCAGCATCGTGGTGCGATTGGCGAGATGTTCGCGCACCTGCACTGCCATCTGGTTGAAGGTTGTAACGAGGCTGGAAAGCTCCTGTATCCCATTGTCGGCAAGCGGCTCCGGGATATTCCCCTCGCCGATGCGCTGCGCGGCCAGAGAAAATTGTGCCAGCGGCCGGGTGATGCGCCGCGCCAGGATCAGCGCGGTGACCAGAGTCAGAACGATGGTTGCGAGCAACGCCAGAAGCAGCATCATCGGCGGGTCGGTATTGATCCTGGATTTTGGGAATCCGATCCGGATCAGTTTCCGGCCGGCGGGGATCTCCGCCCAAAACCAAGTAGTTTCGAGATCGGTTACTTTGACCGAAATGGGCTTCCCAAGTCTGGCCGACAGCGCATTGTCCAGCAGATTCAGGTAGGGCAGAAATGCCGTGCGCGGCGGCAAGGGCGAGACATCATGGAAGAGCATGAGTTGATGTTGCCTGAGCAGCTCCAGTTCAAAATCCTCGCGTGTTTCCGGGGGCAATTCAACCCAGGTCTTTGCCGACAGGATTATTATCGCTGCCAAGTCATCGGCCGACCTTTGCGCCATGGGTAATACGACGTAGTTCACGGTCGCCGCGATCAGTACAAACTGGAATATCAGAAGCGCGGCTGCGACGGTGCTGGCGGTACTGCGGAACAGGGAGCGCGATTTTTCAGGGGAATGCATCGTCATGCGGTGCCGGCGGAAGAGAATAAATAGCCTTCACCCCACACGGTGCGGATGTACACGGGTGCGTTGGGGTCGTCCTCGATCTTGCGTCTTAAACGCGTCACCCGCACATCGATGCTGCGGTCGAAGGGAGAACGCTCGTAACCTTTGAGCATGTCCATGATGCCATCGCGACCCAGCACACGATTCGGATGTTCGATGAAGATGCGCAACAGGTTGAACTCGCCTGCCGTCAGTTGAAGCCGTTCGCCGTGCTTGTGCAGTTCGCGCGCGTCCAGATTCAGCACAAAAGGACCAAAGCGGCGCATATCCGGTTTTGTCTCGTCATTCCGGGGGTGTGCATGCTCGTTGCGCCGCAGCAAAGCGCGGATGCGGGCCAGCAGCTCACGCGGGTTGAACGGCTTGGCCAGATAGTCGTCCGCACCCACTTCCAGCCCGATGATGCGGTCGACATCCTCGCCGCGCGCCGACAGCATGATGATTGGTATACTCCCCCGTGCACGCAGTCGGCGCGCCAGCGACAAGCCATCTTCTCCCGGCAGCATCAGGTCAAGGATGACGATGTCGGCCGCTTGTTTTGCGAGGTACGCATCCATGGCCAACCCGTCTTCCACCGTCGCGACATGAAACCCCTGCGCGGAAAGGTATTCCTGCAACAGCTCACGCAGGCCGGCATCGTCATCCACTACCAGGATATGTTTGATTTCCATGCTGCCCACTATAACCGATGGCCATTTGTCCGTCATTGCCGCAGGCGGCGCGGTAACACATCGTTACAAATTGGTGAAAAGAGGAAATATCCGGGTAACCGTTCATCTGCATCATGCAGCCATCAGGTAAACAGCCTGATTTTGATAAAACCATTTGACAGGAGATGATCATGAACACCAAAAAGTTATTGTTGAACAGCGTGCTGGCATTGGGGCTGGCCGGTGTGGGCGGTGCCTTTGCCGCCGAAGAAGTCAAGGTGCAGACACGCGAGGAGGTGCGCGCGCAGTATCAGACGGAAACTGCCGGCATGACCGCTGAACAGCGCGAGCAATACCGCCTTGAGCAACAGGCCCGGATGACCGACGAACAGCGTGCCGCGCTGCGTGCCGAGAACCAGGAGAATAAAGCCGGGCAAAAAGGGAGTAAATCAGGCGGCGGTAATGGGACCATGTTGCGTGACGGTTCCGGTGCCGGCTCGCAAGGAGGCGGTAAGGGTGGCGGTAAAGGTGGCGGCGCAGGCGGCGGGATGAGAGGCCGTTGATGGTTGGGTGAGCACGCGAACCGGCTGCCGGATATTGGCGGCCGGCTCGCGGCGTTTTGTAAACGGAATACGAGGCTGACCATGGATGATTTGCGTAAATTCCTTGTTCGTTCTTTTCTATGCACCCTGATGGCCAGCGGAATGGCTTGGGCGGGGGAGGTCCCCGTGCGCGGCGACATGTCGCGTGCGGAATATGAGGCTTACCGGGCGCGCATCCAGAACCAGCTTGAGAATGTTGAGACGACAAGCCCCGAGCCGACAGACCGGACATCGGGCGAGGATGCGCAGACAGACCGGGAGTCGGCAGTGAAGGATGGATATGGTCAGGGCTATCGCGCACGCCAGGAACGCAGCGCGGGTTCCGGCAGAATGAACAATGGGCGCAGCGGTGCGATGAATCGCAACGGCGGTCGCAACCGTTGATACAGAGGGAGAAAATATGAGACGTTCCGATATTGGCAAACGATGTCTGCACCTGATTGTCGGTTGCGTGCTGTCGAGTGGTGCCCACGCGGGGGATGCTGCCAATTTCTCGATGGGTGTCGGGCTGGATTACAGCTCTGGCAGATATGGTTCAAGCAGCACGACCGAGACTACCTCGATACCGGTTCATGCGCTGTATGAGAGTGGCGATTGGTCGCTGAAACTGACCGTGCCCTACCTGTTCGTCACCGGTGACGGCAGTGTCGTCGTCGGTAGTGGACGTGGGGGCAGGTGGAGTGTGAGCACCACTACGACCACAACCACCCGTTCGACACAGTCCGGTTTGGGCGATGTTGTGGCAATGGCGGGCTACAACCTTGTTGTAAGTGAGGATGGCGGCTCCGGGCTGGATCTGGCTGGCCGGGTTAAGTTTGGGACGGCCAGGGGATCTTTGGGCACCGGCAAGAATGACTACGCCGCACAACTGTCCACGTATACGACTTTCGGTGATGTTTCTCCCAGTCTCATGTTGGGCTATGAGGTGTTGGGCAGCTCGGCTGAACTGCCGTTGGATAACGCGGCTTACGGTTCTGTCGGGGTTAATTACGCGTTCGGCGAACAAACGTATGCCGGCACGGAATACTGGTATGCGCAGCGGGCGTCGGCGACGGGGTATGAACAACGCGAGTTATCGCTTTATGCGGGCACACGGATCGGGCGGGACACCCTTCTGCGTGCCTATATGATGCGGGGTTTGTCGGACGGGAGCCCGGATAACGGCTACGGCTTGTCGTTATCCGCCGGATTCTGAAGGCATTCTATACGGGCGTATCAGTCCTGCTGTTTCTTGAGCAGCGATTTCAGGTTGGCGAACGGGTTATGCGTCGCCACGGCTTGCGCGCCGTCCTTCCTGTCCCGCACCACCTCGTCCATCACGCGTGAATGTTCGTTGTCGTGGCAGTAGAGACATAGCAACTCCCAGTTGCTGCCGTCCGGCGGGTTGTTGTCGTGGTTGTGGTCGCGGTGATGCACCGTCAGTTCGCGCAGCCGTGCACCCGCGAACTCACGCCCGCAGCGCCCGCAGATGTGCGGATAGATCTTCAGCGCGCGTTCGCGGTAACCTGCCTCGCGCAGTTCGCGCTGCTTGCGCGCATCGGCCACGACACGGTCGAGGCGGGCATGGTCGGGTGTGGTGGGTTTGGGCATGGTGCGGCTCCGCTAAATGTTGTGCCAACTATAGCAGGACGCGGCGCTGGCGAGGATAATCGCGCATGACCAAAACAAGCCAAACTTCCCTCCCGACCGCCACCGGTCCCGCATTTAACACACTGAAGCTACCGCCCGCCATGCTGGGCAACCTGCAGCAACTCGGCTACCTGAGCATGACGCCGATCCAGGCCGAGAGCCTGCCCATCACGCTGGCCGGACAAGACCTGATCGCCCAAGCCAAGACCGGCAGCGGCAAGACTGCCGCTTTCGGCCTGCCGTTGCTGACCAAGCTCAATCCCAACTATATGGGCGTGCAAGCCATGGTGCTGTGCCCCACGCGCGAACTGGCCGACCAGGTCACGCAGGAACTGCGCCGCCTCGCGCGCTACATGAACAACATCAAGATCCTCACGCTGGTCGGCGGCAGCACCATGCGCCCGCAGCGCGAAAGTCTGGGATTCGGCGCGCACATCGTGGTCGGCACACCGGGCCGCATCATGGACCATATCGAGCGCGGATCATTGGAGCTGAATGCCATCAACACGCTGGTGCTGGACGAAGCCGACCNNCATGCTGGACATGGGCTTCTACGACTACATCGCTTTCGTGGCCAAGCGCTGCCCGGACCGTCGCCAGACCCTGATGTTCTCCGCCACCTATCCCGACGGCGTCACCAAGCTGGCGCGCCATTTCATGCACCAACCGCAGGAAGTGAAACTGGCCGAACAGCACGATGACAGCAAGATCAAACAGCATTTCTACGAAGTGCGCCACGAGAGCCGTCTGCCTGCCGTCGCCGCTTTGCTCAAACACTATCGCCCGGTCAGCACGCTGG
>DISA01000002.1:0-4529 GCA_002421915.1 Gallionellaceae bacterium UBA6222 | reverse complement strand
TCGCCACCGACGTCGCCGCGCGCGGTCTGGACATCGCGCAACTCGAAGCCGTCATCAACGTAGACGTCACCCCCGATCCCGAAGTGCACATCCACCGCATCGGTCGAACAGGAAGAGCCGATGCCGAAGGCAGCGCCTTCAACCTGGTCAGCCCCGCCGAGATGAACCGCATCGGCAACATCGCCAAGATGATGGGCATCGAACCCGAGTGGGAAGAACTGGACAAGCTGCAACGCGAACACAACGCACCGCTGATCCCGCCTATGGTCACGTTACAGATACTCGGTGGCCGCAAAGAGAAGATGCGCCCCGGCGATGTTCTGGGCGCGCTGACCGGCGAAGCCGGATTCACCCGCGNNGGTCGGCAAGATCACCGTCACCGACATGTCCACCTACGTCGCCGTGGCGCGCAGCATCGCACGCGAAGCGGTAAAGCGGCTCAATGCGGGCAAGATCAAGGGCAAGACAGTGAAGGTAAGGGCGCTGGAGGATTGATGTGCCGCCCCATGTGGGTCGGGTTTTAACCCGACATGTCGGACTAAGGTCCGACCCACAGAGCTACTCCGCCCGCATCCAAGTAAGTCAGATAAACCCGCAGATCGAACTCCAATTGCACATAGTCAGGCTCCATGCGCATGCACAGCTGATAGAACGCTTTGTTGTGCTCGCGCTCTTTCATGTGCGCCAGCTCGTGCACCACGATCATGCGCAGGAACTCCGGCGGCATCTGCTTGAATACGTTGGCCACGCGAATCTCGCGCTTGGTCTTTAGCTTCAATCCCTGCATGCGCGAGACGGTGGTATGCATCCCCAGCGCGTTCTTGATGACGTGCAGTTTGCTGTCATACGCCACCTTGCTCAATTGACCAGCGTTGCGCATGTGCTCGCCTTTGAGTTCCAGCACGTAATCGTACAGCGCCTTGTCGGTACGCATTTCATGCGCCTGAGGGTATTTTTGTTGCAGCCGCTCTGCCAACTTATCCTGCGCGATCAGCTGTTGAATTTGCGCAACCAGCGCGGGTGAATAGCCGGCCAGAGAGTTTGACGGGAGTTCTGGGTGCATGGATGGGAGGGCGAAAGCTGAAGCTGGCCGACTGTCGCTGGTGATGACAATCGGCCGGTGAGTACGGAGTTTCAGATTGCCGGAGTCGGTTTCTTCTTTGGTTTTTTTGCTTCTTTGTTCTTGCGCTGTTGTCCTTTAGCCATGATCGTTCTCCTTAGGGTTGTTGAATTTGTGGGTGAAGACTTGGGTGATGCGGCAAACCCGGAAGCAATGTACCCCAGTCAAATGACTTTGACTATCCGTGCGGCCCGTTGCGTTCCCGCGCCAGGCGGATAGCGATCGTCTGTTGCCGCGCTTCTTCTTCCTTGAGCGTGTCGTTGATCTCGCGCATCACGCTGTTCAGGTCGACAGTTTTTTCCTCGTGCTTGAAATGTCCGGTCAGCATACTGTCGGGTTTGAGCTGGCTGTTCTGGTAGAGCGACCAGATCTCGTTGCCGTAGTCGGTGCTCAGCAGTTCGGGGGCGAACTGGCCGAAGTAGGCGGCAAGGTTCTGCACGTCGCGCAACAGCAGCTGGTGCGCCTGATTGTTGGCGGAAGCGTTGATGGCCTGCGGCAGGTCGATGATGACGGGGCCGTGGCTATCGACCAGCACGTTGTATTCGGAAAGGTCGCCGTGGATGATGCCGGCGCACAGCATGCGCACCACCTGCGCGATGAGGACGCGGTGATAGTCACGCGACACTTCGGCGCTGAGTGCGATGTCGTTGAGGCGCGGTGCGGCATTGCCTTCGCTGTCTGTCACTAGTTCCATCAGCAGCACGCCCTCGTGGAAGTTGTACGGCGTGGGCACGCGCACACCGGCGGCGGCGAGACGGTACAGGGCATCCACCTCGGCGCTCTGCCAGGCTTCTTCCTGCGCCTTGCGTCCGTAGCTGCTGCCTTTCTCCATGGCACGGGCGCGGCGGCTGTTCTTCACCTTGCGGCCTTCGGTGTAGTCCGTGCTCTGGCGGAAACTGCGCTTGTTGGCTTCCTTGTACACCTTGGCGCAGCGTATCTCGTTGCCGCAGCGCACCACGTACACGGTGGCTTCCTTGCCGCTCATCAGCTGGCGGACAACCTCATCGACGAGTCCGTCCTCGACCAGCGGGGCGATGCGTTTCGGGATTTTCATTGGCGGGATCGCAGAGGTTCCAATAAAGATGAAAGACCGTTGTGGTCCATCTCCTGCATCAAAGCCAGCAGCTTGCCGAGTTCGCCGGGCGGGAAGCCTTTGCGCGCAAACCAGTTGAGGTAATCGCCGGGCAGGTCGGCGATCAGGCGTCCCTTGTATTTGCCATAAGGCATCTCGCGGGTGACCAGCAGTTGCAGGTGTTCCGGGTTCATCGCGCTAGAAGCGTTCATACGCCATCAGGTAACGCCATTGTCCGGCCGGCAGCTTTGACATGGACACGCGCCCGATGCGCAGGCGTTTCATGCTGACGATCTGCAGGCCGACGGCTTTGCACATGTGCCCGATCTGTCCGGGCTTCACGCCTTTGAGCGCGAAGCGCAGGCGGGTCTCGTTCTGCCAGCTGACCTTGCACGGCGGCAGCGGTTTGCCGTTGTAGCTGAGGCCGTGATTGAGCAGTTTGAGTCCGTCTTCGCCCAGTTCACCGGACGGTTCCACCACGTACTCCTGCTCGATGGTGCCGGCATCCGCCGCCAGTTTGCGCGTGACGCGGTAGTCTTGGCTGAACACTGCCAGACCACTCGCACCGGCCTCAAGAGGCAGGCATTGCGTCAGATGCTGAAAGTGGTGTTTGAGTGTGCGGATGCCGGAGTGGTCGTCCGCCGCGTGCGTCTCCGCGCACAACAGTTGCGGGGTGAAATCGGCATCGGCGGATTGGTGAAACAGCAGGGTCACCGACTCGACGGGGACGAGGGTGGCATTGGGATCGAGTTCGATTTTTTGTCCGGTCACCATGAACTGCGGCTCTTCCACCACCTGCCCGTCCACCTTCACCCAGCCGCCCGTGATGTACAGCTCGGCCTCGCGGCGCGAGCAGGGAACCTGTGCGGCAAGGCGTTTGGCAAGGCGCACAGGTTCGGTCATGTGGGAATCGCTACGTAAACAGGAAAGCACATTGTAAACGCTAGCCCCGGCCAAACAGCGGTAAAATCCGCGCATGGAAACCAATGATAAAGCGGCGAAACGCCCCGCCCTGGAAGGCGTCACCTTGGAGATGATCGTCACCCGGCTTGCGGAAAAGATGGGCTGGGAAGCGATGGCGGATGCGGTGCCGATCCGCTGCTTCGCGCTCGACCCCAGCGTCAAGTCCAGCCTGAAGTTCCTGCGCCGCACCCCGTGGGCGCGGCAGAAGGTGGAAGAGCTGTATCTGCGGCAGAAATTCTAACCGCACGCCCCGATCGCCCAGCGACTTGCAGCGGCTATGACTCCAGCGGCTAAATACTTAGCTTGCAGGCGGCTCCCTCGAAGCGATGGTTAGCCCGAACTTGCGCTCGAAAATGGAAGCTGCACCTAGCCATCGAGCTTTGAGCTAACGAGCTCTCGAGTGAATTCGATTGTCGCCTGAACATCGGTACTCTCGAACTCGTTCCATTGCGCATGACTTGCTTTTGTTCGGACATGGGCAGCGACGCGGGCTCGTTTCGCTTTGACGGCCGAAAGCTCGCCGCGACTAGAAAGGTCAGAAATGAGGGCATCTAGCTTTACCCCCTTCTCGGTGATCCCCAATTTGCGACATATGCGCCGGAGCGTATCCTCAAACACGACACCAGCGATTACCCCGGACTCGTTCTTCCTATGATCTGCGAGGTACTGGTCGGCATGGTCGAGAAAGTCATCGAACGTTTCGGCGCGAGCGCGGTCGGCGACGGAAGCCAGCAATCCAGCGTTGGCATCTGCGAGGAGGGCTCTTAAGAGAGCAGACATCTCGCCGACCCCTAGATTGATAAGCCAGCCGTGTTCCTTTTCGGCAATGCTGTTGGCACGAGCAAGGTAAGGAGTCTTTATTTCAGCGCAGATCAGATGAATGACGTGTTGGGCAGACGCGAGCCATGCGGAACACTCGTGGCATTGTTGATCGGAAATTGCCGCGCCGTTGTCATCGCTGCGGGTGAGCCATTCGGTTTCACCCAACAGTTCCTCGATTCTCTTCTTGACCGCGTCCTCGACTGCCGGGTTGGGCATCGCGCACACTTTACTTTGAGTGCCTGCTCTTTTTTACGAGCGTGTCGCCTTTGCCTCGATTAACCGACGTATTCAAGAATATTACGGGACAGACCACGGTTTCCACCGGCAATCACCCGCACGCCCCGATCGCACCGCAGCTGGTGCAGAACTCGCAGCCGTCCTTCTTGATCAGTGTGGCGTTGCCGCATTCCTTGCACACCTTGCCGGCAATCGTCTTCAGCGCGGTCGGTTTGAGTTGCCCTTCGGGGATTTCCAGCACACCCATCTGCTGCATCGGGTAGCCGTGCTCGTCGAGGATGCCGAGCATGGCGTAGCGGTGGATGATGAGGCGGG
>DISA01000063.1 GCA_002421915.1 Gallionellaceae bacterium UBA6222 | reverse complement strand
GTGGTGGACGAGTACGGCGAGCTGCTTGGACTGGTGACACTGGAAAATATTCTGGAAGAGATTGTCGGCGAATTCACCACCCAGTCACCCGCACAAACAGGCAAATTTCTTCGCCAAGATGATGGCAGTCTGTTGCTGGAAGGCAGTAGCAGCTTGCGCGAGCTGAACCGCAAACTCGGGCTGCATCTGCCCCTGGGGGAAGCCAAAACCCTCAACGGCCTGATCCTCGAACACCTGCAGGATATTCCGGAGGCGGGCACCAGCCTGAAAATTGGCAATTACCCGATAGAGATCATCCAGGTACAGGATCGCGCAGTCAAAGTCGCGCGTATTTTCACCCTCCAGGGAAACAAGCATCGCAGCTGAACGGCACTCCTGCTTTACAAAGAAAACAATGCCATGCATCATGCAAAAGGCTTTTATAATCCGGACAGTTGCAAACAGCGCACGCAAGCAACGTGAACTGCATCCGCGCATTATTTGAATCGAGGGAACACGATGGCTAGCGAAAAAAACGTCAAGGTCAAGGAGGTCCTCTACACCTGGGAAGGCAAGGACAAATCCGGCAGGGTCGTGAAAGGCGAGATGCGCGCTCCCGGCGAGGCCAGTGTTTCCGCGCATCTTCGTCGCCAGGGCATCAATGTCAGCAAAGTCAAAAAAAGTGCCGGCGGCTCCGGCAAAGTCACCGAAAAAGATATCGCCCTGTTCACCCGCCAGCTCGCCACCATGCTGAAATCTGGCGTCCCCCTGTTGCAGGCCTTCGACATCGTCGGCAAGGGGCACGACAACCCGGCCGTGGCGCGCCTGCTGATGGACATCAAGACGGATGTGGAAACCGGCAGCAGCCTGGAACAGGCATTCCGCAAATTTCCGCTCTACTTTGACGATCTGTATTGCAACCTGATCGGTGCAGGCGAAGCCGCCGGTATCCTTGACAGTCTGCTGGATCGACTCGCCTCCTACAAAGAAAAGATTCAGGCGATCAAAAGCAAGATCAAGTCTGCCCTGTTTTATCCGGTTTCCATTATCGCAGTGGCCTTTATCATCACCGCCATCATCATGATTTTCGTGATTCCGGCGTTCAAGGAACTGTTCAGCAGTTTCGGTGCCGATTTACCCGCACCCACCTTGGTGGTGATGGCCATGTCCGATTTCTTTGTCGAGTGGTGGTGGGCGATCTTTACCATCATCGGCGGCAGTATCTACGGTTTTTTCTACGCCTGGAAACGCAACAAAAAGATGCAGCGCGTCATGGATCAAATAATGCTGAAGATCCCGATTTTTGGGCCCCTGGTGCGCAAGGCGACCATCGCCCGCTGGACGCGCACACTCTCCACCATGTTCGCTGCCGGTGTGCCACTGGTCGAAGCCTTTGATTCGGTAGCGGGCGCTGCAGGCAACGCGGTTTATTCGGACGCCACCAAACAGATCCAGCGTGAAGTAACCTCCGGCAGCAGTCTGGGTGCCGCCATGGTCAATACCAAGGTCTTCCCGGGCATGGTGCTGCAGATGGTTACCATCGGCGAAGAGTCCGGCTCCATCGATAGCATGCTGTCCAAGGTGGCCGATTTTTACGAAGCTGAAGTGGATGACGCAGTGGAAGCGCTCGCCAGCCTGATGGAGCCGCTAATCATGGTGGTGCTCGGCACCCTCATCGGCGGCATGGTGATCGCCATGTATCTGCCGATCTTCAAGATGGGGCAAGTGGTCTGACCTTTTCCAAACCGGGCGCGGCGGAATGCTGCGCCATTTTTTTGTCTGATTCGATGCTGACACTGCTACAGAACACGCCCATTTTCTTTGTCGCCATCGGTGGCATCCTCGGCCTGCTGGTAGGCAGTTTTTTGAATGTGGTAATCTATCGCTTGCCAAAGATGATGGAGCGCGGTTGGCAAGCACAATGTGCCGAACTGAACGGGCAGCCGCCGGTTGATCATGAACCTTTCAATCTGGTGTTACCGCGTTCCGCCTGTCCGCACTGCCGGCATCCCATCGGCGCGCTGGAGAACATCCCGCTGCTGAGCTACCTGTTTCTGCGTGGCAAGTGCGCCGGATGCGGGGCGCGCATTTCGCTGCGCTATCCCGTCGTCGAAGCGGTGAGCGGGGTATTGAGCGCCTATGCCGCCTGGCATTTCGGTTTCGGTGTTGCGGGTATTGCCGCTCTCTTTTTCATCTGGGCATTGGTCGCCCTCACCTTCATCGATTTCGACACCCAATTGCTGCCGGATGCCATCACCCTGCCGCTGCTGTGGCTCGGCCTGCTTCTCAATCTCAATGGCGTGTTCACCTCGCTGGATAACGCCGTCATTGGTGCAGCAGCCGGATATCTCGTGTTGTGGAGCGTCTATTGGCTGTTCAAGCTGGTCACTGGCAAAGAAGGCATGGGCTATGGTGATTTCAAGCTGCTTGCGGCCATTGGTGCCTGGCTGGGCTGGACTTTGCTGCCGCTGGTGATCCTGCTGTCTTCGCTGGTCGGTGCCGTGGTTGGCATTATTCTGATCGTGGCGGCCAAGCAGGGCCGCGATATCCCTATTCCGTTCGGCCCCTACCTGGCCGGCGGCGGTCTGATCGCCCTGTTCTGGGGACAGGTACTCACCCAGTCTTATCTGCAACTACTTACACCGTGAATCGTTGTCACGGATTAACCGGCGGTATCGGCAGCGGCAAGAGCACGGTTGCACAACAGCTGGGCGAATTGGGTGCACGCATCATCGATACCGACCAGATATCGCACCAACTGACCGCGCACGATGGTATGGCACTACCTGCAATCCGCCAGGCATTCGGTGCTGAATACGTAACGGCAGACGGCGCACTTGACCGCGCACTTATGCGCCAACTGGTTTTCGGCAACCCGAATGCGAAGCAACGCTTGCAGGCCATCCTCCACCCGCTGATCCTGACCCAGGCCAAAGCCCGGGCCGCCACACCCACCTCCGCCCCCTACACGCTGGTCGTCGTGCCCCTGCTGTTCGAGAGCGGGCACTACCGCGACTGGCTACAGCGCGCGATCGTGGTCGATTGCCCGGAAGCGGAACAAATCCGGCGCACCATACTGCGCAGCGGTCTGGATGAATCCGCCGTGCGCGCCATCATGGCGCAACAGATTGAACGCACCGCACGCCTGCGCCTGGCCGATGAAATTATTCGCAACGAGGGCGATCTCGATGCGTTGAGAAACCAAGTGTCGCAGTTACACCAGCGCTTGCTCGCCGCATGAAAGGCGGTTGACGATGACTGGCACTGCCTATATCTTTCGAACCCAACCAACCGCTACGGCAGGCCGCCAACCGTGATCAGCTACGAATTCCCCCTCAACGAGCGCGTGCGCACCATGCTGCGCCTGGAGGATTTGTTCACGCGCATTGAGCGCTTCATTGCCCGCGCGGATCGCACCGATCACCATGCCGCGCTCGGCGTGCTGTTTGAAATTCTTGAAGTTGCCTGCCGCGCCGATCTGAAGTCGGACCTGTTGCAGGAGCTGGATCGTCAGAAAAAGGCGCTCAATGCCCTGCGCAGCAACCCGCAGATTGCCGAGGATGCGCTGGATGCGATTCTCGACCAAATCGAAAACGACAGCACCAGGCTGCTGGAAATCAACGGCAAGATCGGGCAACACCTGCGCGACAACGAATGGCTGATGGGCATCAAGCAGCGCGCCGTCATCCCCGGCGGCGTGTGCGAGTTCGACCTGCCTTCCTACCATTATTGGCAGCACCTGCCGGAAGACAAACGGCGCGCCGACCTGACCGACTGGCTGGCACCGATGCTGCCGCTCAAGGCAGGTATCCATATCATGCTTAAGCTGTTGCGCGAAAGCGGGCGCGCCCGCCGTTTCACTGCACATCAGGGAGCTTTCCAGCAAATGCAGGGCGGGCGAGTAGCGCAATTGCTGTGCGTCACCCTGGACCGGACGCTGCCCTGCTTTCCGGAGATCAGTGCCAACAAATATGCGCTGAATATTCGCTTCGTCGCCGCCGATTTTTGCGCCAAGACATCGCTGTATGAACAGGATGTCGATTTCAGCCTGGTCTTCTGCTCGCTGCAATGAGCAAACCCCTCATCGTCACGTGCCCCACCTGCGGCAAGGAGCATGCATGGGACAGCAGCAACCGCTTCCGTCCGTTTTGCAGTGAACGCTGCAAAATGATTGATCTGGGGAAATGGGCGAATGAAGAATATCGCGTCGAACAGCGCGAACGCGATGCCGGAGATCAGGAACCCCAAGCCTGACGCAACAAGGCAATACCGTATGCGCCATGTTTCCATGCAAGCTGCATATCACCAGGCGTCAAACCGCCCAACGCGTATACCGGCATGGACGAACCGGAGGCGATCGCTGCGAAGTTTTCCCAGCCCAGATGCGGTGCGCCGGGGTGGGATTGGGTCGGCAGCACCGGACTCAACAAGGCGAAATCGCAACCCAAAGCTTGCGCGCGAAGCAGCTCCTCCGCGCTGTGGCAGGAAGCCGCACACCAATCCACTGCAGGACGCTCGGTTAATTCGGCGAGCTGTGCGGCTGTCAGCTGCACCCCGTCCGCGCCCACTTCCTGTGCCAATGCCGCATCGCCGTTGAGCAAAACCCTCGTGCCACGAGCATGTGCCAGCTTCACCACGCGCAATGCCAATTCTCGCAACTCGCCACCATGCAGATTCTTTTCACGTAACTGCACCAGCCGCAGACCCGCATCCAGCCTGGCTTGCAGCCTGACCAGGAATGGCTCTATCCCCAGTTCGGCAACATTGCTGATGGCATACACGGCGGGCAATTCCAGTGCGCGCAGAATGGGCGCATTGGCGGGGAGAATTGGATCGACGATTACCTTGCCCGGATATTGCCAGGAGAATTGCTGGCCTTCATGCGGATGCAGTTCGCCAGTCCATTCAGTCACACGAAAGAAATGCAGACGCACGGTTGCATGCGGATAAGTAAACACGCGTGTAAGCCACGGATAGGCGGTTTTAACTTCTATGCCCAGCTCCTCGCGCAGCTCACGCACCAGTGCATCGTGCGCGGTCTCACCCAATTCAATCTTGCCGCCGGGGAATTCCCAGTAACCCGCCCAGATTTTATCGGGAGGGCGCTGCGCAAGGAGGAAGGAATTGTCAGGGCGTTGCAGGACAGCGGCTGCAACTTCGATGATTCCGGTATTTTCAGTTGGATTTTTCAATGGAACGTCTCCTCATTCGGCCGTTCGGCCCGAGTAGGCGCAGTCACATCGGGTGATGGGGGTGGCCGCCCGCTTGCCAATTCAGAGCCAAAACCATCGTGGTGACACGCGATTTATTGCTTTGAAGCTGCCGTGCCGGAGCCCGAACTACGAGCGATAACTCGCGTTGATCTTCACGTAATCGTAAGAGAAATCGCACGTCCACAGCATCGCATTCACCGCGCCACGATTCAGCACAACACGGATGGTAATTTCGCTTTGCTGCATTACGCGCTGGCCGTCTGTTTCCTGATAACTGGTTGCGCGGCCACCATTCTCTGCCACCAATACGTTGTCGAGATATAGCTCCAGTTTCCCCACATCGAGATCGGCCACTCCCGCATAGCCGACCGCGGCAAGGATGCGCCCGAGATTGGGATCAGAAGCGAAGAAGGCAGTTTTCACCAGGGGCGAATGGGCGATGGCGTAGCCAATTTTTTTGCACTCGGCTTCATCCTTGCCCCCTTCGATGCGGATGGTGATGAACTTGGTTGCGCCCTCGCCGTCACGCACGATTGCTTGCGCCAGTATAGTGGCCACTTCCGTGACAACGGTCTGCATCTGCGAGCGGTTGGCAGCATCAATGACCACGCCGCTTTTGCCCGTGGCGACCAGCATCAGCGCATCGTTGGTGGAGGTGTCGCCGTCCACCGTGATGCAATTAAAGGAGGCATTGGCTGCGTCCTTGGCCATGAGCTGCAATAGCGGTTGCTGGATAGCCGCGTCGGTGGCGATGTAGCCCAGCATAGTGGCCATGTTGGGATGAATCATGCCGGAGCCTTTGGCGATACCGGTGACAGTGACTACTTTGCCGTCAATCTGCACCCGGCGCGACACGGCTTTGGCCACGATGTCGGTGGTCATGATGGCGTGTGCGGCATCAAACCAGTTATCCGCCTTCAGATTGGCAATGGCTTGCGGCAAGCCGGCAACGATCTTGTCCACCGGAAGCGACTCCATGATGACACCGGTGGAATACGGCAGGATTTGTTCGGGCGCACAGCCGAGCAATTGTGCCAATTCGGCGCAGGTTGTGCGCGCGTCGTGCATGCCTTGTTCGCCGGTGCCGGCATTGGCGTTACCGGTGTTGACCACTAATGCACGGATACCTTTGCCTGCGGCGAGATATTCGCGCGCCACGGTAACGGGTGCGGCACAAAAACGATTGGTGGTGAACACTCCGGCAACCGTTGCGCCCGCATCCAGCCTGATGACCAGCAGATCCTTGCGGTCAGCGCGCTTGATGCCGGCTTGTGCGACACCCAAAACAACGCCCGCAACGGGCAACAGGGAACCCGCGACGGGCGTATCCAGATTAACCGGCATGATTCAGAAACGTCCGCCGGTCTTGTAAAGGTAATTGCTCATTTCGACCGACTGCGCATTCATGCGGCGCACGATGCCATGGGTGTGGCGGACAATGCCGCGCATCACGTAATAGACGATGGCGGGTTGATAGTTCAGCAATGACTCGAATTTGCAGCGATCGAGCACCAGCACCTTGCAATCGGTTTTGGCCGTCACCGTCGCGCTGATCTGCGAGACATTGCCGCCAACGAAGGTGATGATGCCGGCCAGATCACCCGGTTGCAGCAGATGCAGGGTGGCTTGTTCGCTGCCGATGGTGGCCGTTGCTTCCACTTCCCCGCTGGCCAGCACGATCAGCGAGTTCTTCAGGCGCTCTTCCCCGGGACGCAACAGACTTTGCCCCGCCTTGAACTCCATGACCTCGAACAACTGCCCAAGAGATTCAATCTCGGCATCGCGCAACTCTTCGGTCAGCGTTGAATTGTGCAGGGTTTGCAAAATCAGATCATCGGTCGGCATCATCTTCTCCCGTCTAGTTGATTGGCTCAGTTTAATTTACCGTGGCACTGCTTGTATTTCTTGCCCGAACCGCACGGGCACGGATCGTTGCGCCCGATTTTCTGCCCGCCGCGCACAAAAGGTTTGTGCTCCGCATCAGCCTGCTCGCCCTGGCCCAGTGCCTCGTCATAGTCGGCGTGATGATACTGCACATTTTCGGGCGCGTGCGGCACCTCTGCCTCCTGCACCGCCTGCTCGCTGCGAATCTGAACATTGAGCAAGGTCTGCACGACATCGCGCTTGACGGCGTCCAGCATGGCGGAAAACAATTCAAATGCCTCGCGCTTGTATTCCTGTTTGGGATTCTTCTGTGCATAGCCGCGCAAATGGATGCCCTGGCGCAAATGATCGAGTGCCGCCAGATGCTCGCGCCAGTGCTGATCCAGGCTTTGCAGCATCACGATACGCTCGTAACCATGCATCAACTCGGCGCTTACTTGCTCCACTTTGGCCTGATACTGCAGGTGAGCCGCATCGGCAATGCGGCGGAACAAACCGGTCGGATCGAGTTGCTTGTCCTGCTCCATCCATTGCGCCACCGGCAGGTGTAACTGAAATTCGGCAGCCAGCACCTTCTCCACGCCCGCCACATCCCACTGCTCTTCCATGCTGTCCGGTGGCAGATGCTGGTTGACCAGATCGAGCAGTACGCTGTCGCGCATCGCGCTGATGGTGTCGCTGATATCCTTGCTTTCGAGCAATTCCGTGCGCTGCTGATAAATCACTTTGCGCTGATCGTTGGCCACATCGTCGTATTCCAGGATCTGTTTGCGCATGTCGAAGTTGCGCGCCTCGACCTTGCGTTGCGCGTTCTCGATGGCCCGCGTAACCCAGCTGTGCTCGATCGCCTCTCCCTCCGGCAATTTGAACCGGTTCATGATCGCCGCCACCCGGTCCGAGGCAAAGATGCGCAACAACGGGTCTTCCAGCGACAGATAGAAGCGGCTGGAACCGGGATCACCCTGGCGTCCGGAACGACCGCGCAATTGGTTGTCCACCCGGCGCGATTCGTGGCGTTCGGTGCCGATGATGTGCAGGCCGCCGCTGGCAATCACCTGCTGGTGCACCGGCTGCCATTCGCTGCGCAACTGGGTGATGCGTTGTTCACGCGTATCCGCATCCAGATTTTCATCCATGCGCACCTGTTCGATCGGCTTCTCGACATTGCCGCCGAGCACAATATCGGTGCCGCGACCCGCCATGTTGGTGGCGATGGTGATCATTCCGGGACGCCCCGCCTGCGCCACAATCTCCGCTTCGTGCGCATGCTGCTTGGCATTCAACACCCGGTGCGGCAATTTGGCCTTATCCAGCAAACCGGACAGCAACTCGGACGTCTCGATGGAGGTCGTCCCCACCAATACCGGCTGGCCGCGTTCGTGGCAGTCACGGATATCGGCAATCACCGCCGTGAACTTCTCCTGGGTGGTGAGATAGACCTTGTCCATCAGATCGTTGCGGATCGTGGGGCGGTTGGGCGGCACGATCACTGTTTCCAGTCCATAGATGGACTGGAACTCAAATGCCTCGGTATCCGCCGTGCCGGTCATCCCCGACAATTTCTGATACATGCGGAAATAGTTCTGGAAGGTGATCGAGGCTAGGGTCTGGTTCTCTTTCTGGATAGCCACCCCTTCCTTGGCTTCCACCGCCTGGTGCAATCCGTCCGACCAGCGCCGCCCCGCCATCAGACGCCCGGTGAATTCATCCACGATCACCACTTCGCCGTTCTGCACGACGTAATGCTGGTCGCGATGGAACAGGTTGTGCGCGCGCAAGGCTGCATACAAATGGTGGATCAGGGTGATGTTCGCCGGGTCGTACAAACTGCCGCCGGCGGGGAGCAGTCCGGCCTGTTCCAGCAATTGTTCGGCATGTTCATGCCCGGCTTCACTCAATAAAATCTGGTGGTTCTTTTCATCCACGCTGTAATCGCCGGGTGCATCATCGGTCACTTGCCGGGTGAGCTGTGGCGCCAACACATCAATCCGCACATAGATATCCACGTTATCTTCGGCCTGGCCGGAAATGATCAACGGCGTGCGCGCCTCGTCAATCAGGATCGAGTCCACCTCGTCCACAATGGCAAAGTTCAGCGTGCGCTGGAAACGCTCCTCCGCACTGGCCGCCATGTTGTCGCGCAGATAGTCAAAACCGAATTCGTTGTTGGTGCCGTAGGTGATGTC
>DISA01000082.1 GCA_002421915.1 Gallionellaceae bacterium UBA6222 | reverse complement strand
GGCATCACCGAGAACGTGCCGCGCGTATTGCCGCAAAATGTGGTGGCCGTCATCGACAGCAAGGCCTGGCGGATGCCGAAACTGTTCGAGTGGTTGCGCGAAGGCGGCAACGTGGAAGCGCAGGAGATGTTCCGTACCTTCAACTGCGGCATCGGCATGGTGGTGATCGTCCCGGCACAGGATGCAGATGCGGCGATCAAGCATCTGCAGGCTTGCGGTGAAACGGTCTCGCGTATCGGTGTCATCCGAGCGCGCAACGGCGATGAGCACCAGACACAAGTCAAGTGAAAAAGATCGTCATTCTCATTTCCGGTCGTGGCAGCAACCTGGCAGCTTTGCTGAAGGCACGCCTGCCGTGCCAGGTCGCGGCGGTTATCAGCAACAGGGCGGATGCTTCCGGCCTGCATATTGCGCAAGCTCATGGCATCCCCACCGCCGTGATCGCGCATCGCGACTATCCTGAACGGGAGCAGTTCGATGCGGCACTGGCTTCCGAAATAGATGTTCACCAGCCGGATATGGTGGTGCTGGCAGGTTTCATGCGCATCCTCACACCCGGCTTCGTCACACGTTACAACGGGCGATTGGTCAACATCCACCCCTCGCTGCTNNACCACGGCCCGGTCATCATCCAGGCGGCAGTGCCTGTGTTGCAGGGAGACACGGCGGAAACTCTGGGCACACGCGTTTTGCACGAAGAGCACCGTATCTACCCGCAGGCGGTTCGCTGGCTGTGCAGCGACCAGGCACGCCTCGATCATTACGGTCATGTCAGTGTCGACCGCCTGGAGCAGATCGGCAGCACTCTCATTTCACCCGGACTGGATTGATATGCGCATCCTGCTCGCAGTAGTGCTTTTTTGGCTGTCATTCGCCGTCCATGCTGAATTACCCGTCCGCATCGAGGCAGGTTATGACATTCTGACCCGGGGTATCAAACTGGGCGAGATACGCGAGGTGTTTGTGCGTGATGGCGACCAGTACCAAATTCAGAGCGTTACCAAGCCAGTCGGCCTGCTCGCCCTGTTTCAGCCAGAAACCATCGTTGTCACCAGTGAAGGCGAAATCATCAGGGCTGGCTTGCAGCCGCGCAAATTCATTCACCAGCGCGCAAAGTCTCCGGAAAAGAATTCACAAGCCGATTTCGACTGGATCAACCACACCCTGACCGTGAGCGACCGCGCCGGCATCCGTCAACTACCGCTGCCCCCAAACACACAGGATCGTTTGAGCGCAATGTATCAGTTCGTGTTCGCGCCGCCCCGTGCCCGGCTGGAGCTGGACTTGCAAGTGACCAATGGCAGCAAGTTGCAGCCTTATCACTATCTGCTCGACCCGACCCAGCGCACGAAGGTACCGTTCGGCGAAGTACGCAGCTACTACCTGCACACCCCACCGCAGCCTACGGCCTGGAAATCCGAGATATGGTTGGCGATCGACCATGAATATTTCCCCGCCAAGATAGTACTGACCGAGGATGGTGGCGAACAGTTCGTGCAGGTTTTGCGCACCCTCACCATCCAGCCGTGACAACAAGATCGCCGGTGATGAATCATCACCGTCATCCGCATCACACCAAAAAGGACACACATGCTACTGACCGAATACCGGCTCGATCTCGCGGTACAAGCCCTGCGCACCGCGCTCAAAATGGAACATCCGGCGGATGCTGTGCTGCGTCATTTCTTTCAGACCGAACGCATCGGCTCGAATGAACGCAAGCTGGTGGCGGAAACATTATTCGGTGTATTGCGCCACCGCTTGTTGCTGGACCATGCCTGCACCGCAGACGGCAAAGGCCAGGCTACTGCGCGGCGCATGGCGCTGGCTTACTGGATGAGATTTGGCGGCTACAACCTGCGCGAGCTGCAGCCCTTGCTGAGGGCACAGGAGGCGGAATGGTTGCGCAGTGTGAAGGCGATACGCGCCGAAGATTTGTCGCTCTCACTGCAGGCAGAACTGCCTCAGTGGATCATCGACAAGATGCGGATCCATCACAGTGACGAGGAAATCCTCACACTGGGCATTTCCATGCAACAACCTGCCCCGCTCGATCTCCGCGTCAACAGCCTGCTCGCCAATCGCGACGAGGTACTGCAATCGCTGCAAGCCGAAGGATTCACGGCGATTGCCACGCCTTACTCGGCCTACGGCATCCGCCTCAAGGACAAACCGGCATTGAACAAACATGCGTTGTTCCTCACCGGAAAATTCGAAGTGCAGGACGAGGGTAGTCAACTGCTGGGGCTGTTGCTGGCGCCGAAGCGCAACGAAATGGTGGTGGATTTTTGCGCGGGCGCGGGTGGCAAGACGCTGATGCTGGGCGCGCTGATGAATTCGCAGGGGCGCTTATACGCCTGGGATATCTCGGAAAAGCGCCTGACCAATCTGAAGCCGCGCCTGAAACGCTCCGGCTTGTCCAATGTGCAACCGCAGCTCATCGCACACGAGAACGACCAGAAGGTGAAACGCCTCGCCGGCAAGATCGACCGCGTGCTGGTCGATGCACCGTGCAGCGGCTTGGGCACCCTGCGCCGCAATCCCGATCTGAAATTCCGCCAATCAGTGCAAAGTGTGGCGGAGCTGAACGAGAAACAGCACGCGATTCTGGATTCGGCTGCGCGCCTGCTGAAAAAAGGCGGGCGGCTGGTGTATGCGACGTGCAGTGTGTTGCAGGAGGAAAATCAGGACATCGTCAGCGCGTTCCTTGCGACACATCCCGAGTTTCTCCGGCTGCACGCCGGCGAGGTGCTAAAACAGCAGCATATCGATCTGCCCATGGGTGAATACCTGCAACTCACGCCGCAGCAACACAACACCGACGGCTTCTTTGCTGCAGTGCTGGAACGCAAGATTTAGATCAGCCCCATCACGACCAACGCGATGAATGCGGCAAATAGGGCGAAGTGACTGATCCCCTCGATGGCGTTGGTTTCGCCATCGTGCAGGTTGTTCATCACGGTAAGGAAGGTCAGCAGCAGCAATCCGCCCTGCACCGGGGTCAGCGCCATCACGATGCGCTCGCCGCTAATCAGCGCGATCGTTTCAATTACCGGAAGCGTCAGCAGCACCGTGGCGAGCGACGCGCCGAGCGCGATGTTGACCGTGGNNCTGGCCGAGATCAGCGCCACCAGCACGGCCGGAATCGACTTGGGCAGATTGCTGCCGGCCAATCCGGCATCCAGCAACACCGACAACACTTCCGACAGCAGACCGACCAGCACAATGGCGCCGAGCATGATACCGACGTGCAAAGCGTTTCGGCTGTGCACCGTGTCATGCACCTCTTCCTCGGTCACCGAGGAGTATTCGAAGAAAGTTCGATGCTCCACCGTCTGCAGGCGCAGGAATGCCGCATACATCACAGCCATGGTGAACACCGAGAAGATCGAGTAGATCTGCCACTGCGTATCCGGCACAAAGTCCGGGATAAACATGCCGATGCCGATGGCGACCA
>DISA01000087.1 GCA_002421915.1 Gallionellaceae bacterium UBA6222 | reverse complement strand
ATCGCCTTCCCCAAGACCCAGCGCGCGCAATGCCTGCTGACTCAAGCGCCGAGCGCGGTGGATGAAAAGCAATTGCGCGAACTGCACATCCGTTTGCGCCAGCCGGCACCGACCGAGGCGGCCAAGGAGTAAATCAAATGGCGATTCCTGACTTTCAGACTTTGATGCTGCCGTTGTTGAAAGTCATTGCGGATGGTCGTGAGTATCGCCTGCGTGACGTACTTGAACTTCTTGCGGAAGAATTTCAGGTAACGGATGAGGAGCGCCAACATTTGCTGCCAAGTGGGCGATATCCGACATTTGATAATCGAATTGCGTGGGCCAAAACTTATTTGAAGAAAGCTGGTTTAATCGACCAACCAAGACGTGCCTATTTCCAAATAACGGAAAGAGGGAGAGAGGTCATTAAGTCTGCACCTGGTTTCATCAATATGAAGTTTCTTGAGCGATTTCCAGAATATGTTGCATTTAAGGAAAATTCGGAACAAGTCGAAACAGAACCGGAAATGATTCAGGCTGAAACTGTTCAAAGTGAAACTCCTGAAGAATTAATTGAAGGTGGAGCAAGGACAATACGTAAGGAATTGGCTGGAGAGATATTGCAACGAGTTAAAGGTTGTTCACCAGCTTTCTTTGAACGACTAGTCGTCGAGTTGTTGGTAAGAATGGGCTATGGTGGCACACGTCAAGATGCGGGCCGTGCAATTGGACGTAGCGGGGACGAAGGGATTGACGGTGTCATACACGAAGATCGTTTGGGTTTAGATGTTATCTATCTTCAGGCTAAACGATGGGAGAGTGTGGTTGGACGTCCGGAAATCCAGAAATTTGTCGGAGCACTGCAAGGACAACGCGCAAAGAAGGGTGTGTTCATTACCACGTCTGATTTCACCAAGGAAGCCGTCGAATATGTCCGCAACATCGATAACAAGGTTGTTTTGATTAACGGCGGCCTGCTGGCCAGCCTGATGATAGACAACAACGTCGGCGTATCTCTTGCTGCAATCTACGAAATAAAGAAAATCGACTCCGATTATTTCCTGGAGGAATGAATATGGGGCTGGCTAGAAAATCAGCGCTCTTCTTTGTTCTTTCACTATTACTTTCAATGCCGTTCGTGCAGGCGCGTGGCGAGGTTCCCATCGCCGAATTGCCGGTCGAGGCGCTTGCGACCCTGCAACTCATCAAACAGGGCGGCCCTTTCCCCTACGCACGCGACGGTGTGGTATTTGGCAATTACGAACACGTGTTGCCGCAGCGTCCCAAGGGCTATTACCATGAGTACACGGTAAAGACACACGGCGTGCAGCATCGCGGCGCGCGGCGTGTCGTGTGCGGCGCAGTTTCAGATTGCTTTTATACGGCTGACCATTACCGCACTTTCAGACGAATCAGGGAGTGACCATGAGCGATTTATGCGAACGCTTGCAGGATATGAGCGAAGCCGGTGTCTATCGGCTGGGTTGTCCGGTTGAGGTGTTGCGCGCCAACGTGGATTTGTCCGAGCAGTGTTTCTTTGAGGTCGATCTGGCCGAGGTGCATGGCAAGGGCGAGTTTCTCGCCGCCGTGGCCAAGGCGCTTCATGCGCCGGACTGGTTTGGCCACAACCTCGACGCGCTGGCCGATGCGCTGGGCGATCTGTCGTGGACGTGCGACGGCGGCAAGGGTTATGTGCTGCTGTTTCACCATGCTGACGAATCGCTGCATCTGGATGCGACCGATCATGCCGCAGTGACTCAGATATTTGCCGACACGGTGAGCTATTGGAAATTGCAGGGAAAGCCATTCTGGGTGTTTATCGATTGATGTCCGGCAACAAGCAACCCATCTCGGTTCTGGTGGTGATTCATAGCGCGGCGCTCGGCGTGCTGTTGCTGGAACGCGCCGATCATCCCGGCTACTGGCAATCGGTCACCGGCAGCCGCGACGGTGACGAATCACTGCGCGAGACCGCGCTGCGCGAGGTGGGTGAGGAAACCGGCCTGGATGCGGCGCGCTACAACCTGACCGACTGGCAGCAGCAGAACGAGTACGAGATCTACCCGCACTGGCGCCACCGTTATCCGCCGGGGGTGACGCGCAACACCGAGCACGTGTTCGGTTTGCAGGTGCCGCGCGAAGTTGACGTGCGCCTCGCGCCGCGCGAACACCTGGGTTATGTGTGGCTGCCGTGGCAGGAGGCGGCAGCCAAAGTCTTTTCGCCGAGTAACCGGGCGGCGATTTTGCAATTACCGGAACGCAAGCGCCATGGCTGAAAACATTATCCCGATCGCCTACGACCACCCCGACACAGCGCAAACCAGTTGCAGCACTGCGCACGCCTGGGCCAGGAAACCGCGCGACCCGGAACCCGCCGAAAAGACCGAACTGATCGCCCGTATCAAGCGCCTGCTGAAAGAGCAGGATGCCGTGCTCGTCGCGCATTACTACGTGCATCCCGACTTGCAGGACCTGGCCGAAGCAACCGGCGGCATCGTGTCCGACTCGCTCGATATGGCCAACTTCGGTCACCAACATCCGGCCAAGACCATCGTCGTCGCAGGCGTGCGTTTCATGGGTGAGACGGCCAAGATATTGAATCCGGAAAAGCGTGTGCTGATGCCCGATCTGGAAGCCGAATGCTCGCTCGACCTCGGTTGTCCTGCGGACGAGTTCGCAGCGTTTTGCGACGCACATCCAGACCGCACCGTGGTGGTGTACGCCAATACCAGTGCAGCCGTGAAAGCGCGCGCCGACTGGATGGTGACCAGCTCGATCGCGTTGCCGGTGGTCGAGCACCTCAAGGCGCAAGGCAAGAAAATTCTGTGGGCACCGGATCGCCATCTGGGTAGTTACGTGCAGGAACAGACCGGCGCCGATATGCTGTTGTGGCAGGGCTCCTGCATCGTGCACGACGAGTACAAAGCGCGTGAACTCATTGAGCTGAAAGCGCAACACCCTGCAGCACAGGTTCTGGTACACCCGGAATCCCCGCGCGCCATCGTGCAACTGGCGGATGTGGTCGGCTCCACCACACAGCTGATCAAGGCAGCACAAAATTCTCCGGCGCGCGAATTCATCGTCGCCACCGACAATGGCATCCTGCACAAGATGCGCGCGCTGTGCCCGGACAAGACCTTCCTTGAAGCGCCAACTGCCGGTCACGGCGCCACCTGCACCAGTTGCAGCCACTGCCCGTGGATGGCGATGAACGGCCTGCAAAACCTGGCCGAAGTGCTGCAAAGCGGGAAGAACGAAATTCATGTCGATCCGGCCATCATCCCGCGCGCGGTGCAGCCGATTAAACGCATGCTGGATTTCGCCAAACAGATCAATTTGTCCGCACGCGGCATCGGCAACGCCTGACGGCCCATGCTGAAAGTTGCCACCTACAATATCCACAAGGGTTTCTCGCCGCTCAACCGGCGCGTGGTGCTGCACGAACTACGCGGGCGGTTGCATGAGCTTAACGCGGACATCGTGTTTTTGCAGGAGGTACAGGGCGAACATGCGCATCACGCGCAACAGCATGCCGATTACCCCGATATGCCGCAGCACGAATTTCTGGCCGATCCGTTCTGGCTGCATCATGCCTACGGCATGAACTCGGTGTACGAGACGGGCCACCATGGCAATGCTATCCTCAGCCGTTTCCCCATCGTCCTCACGCATAACCGCGATGTGTCTGCCCACCGCTTTGAACAACGCGGCCTGCTGCATTGCGAGATCGATATTGAGGGACGCCGCGTGCACTGCCTGTGCACCCATTTTGGCTTGTTCGCGCGCGGCCGTCGTGCGCAGTTGCAGGCGCTGATTGCGTATGCGCAGGCGGAGATACCTGCCACTTCACCTTTGTTGATCGCCGGTGACTTTAACGACTGGCGCGGCCAGTTGAGCGCGGGGCTGACCGCTGCGCTGGGTGTGGAGGATGTGTTCTGCCTGCAGCACGGCAAGCCGGCGCGCAGTTTCCCGGCGGCCATGCCGCTGCTTAAACTGGACCGCATTTACATGCGCGGCTTCGATCTGGTGCAGTGCCAGGTGCGCGGCGGGCGGAACATGTCCGATCATGCTGCGCTGCTGGCGCAGTTGAGGAAACGATGAAAGACACCTTCCGCGTAGGCGGGCAGCAACTCACCCTGTTGCAGAACGGTGCACGTTTCTTTCCGCAACTGTGCGCCGATATTGATGCCGCGCAGCATTCGGTGCATCTGGAAACCTATATCTTCGCCGCCGACGAGACCGGACGTTTGGTCTCGCAGGCCCTGCAACGCGCTGCCGCGCGCCACTTGACGGTGCGCCTGCTGCTGGATGGATTTGGTTCGGCGAGTTTGCCGCAGAGGTGGATAGACGATATGCGCCAGGCCGGGGTCGAAGTGCTGTGGTTCCGCCGCGAGCGCAAATTCTTCCGTCTGCGCCGCTATCGCCTGCGCCGCCTGCACCGCAAGCT
>DISA01000064.1:53495-54040 GCA_002421915.1 Gallionellaceae bacterium UBA6222 | reverse complement strand
CCTCTGCTCTAACCAGCTGAGCTAAGGGCCCGGGGACTCAATTTTCGCCGTCGAGGAAGCTTTTAAGTTTTTCCGAACGCGAAGGATGGCGAAGTTTGCGCAGCGCCTTGGCTTCGATCTNNCGATCTGGCGGATGCGCTCGCGCGTGACATCGAACTGTTTTCCCACTTCCTCCAGCGTGTGATCGGTGTTCATCTCGATGCCGAAACGCATGCGCAATACTTTGGCCTCGCGTGGAGTCAGACTGTCGAGGATGTCTTTGGTTACGTTGCGCAGGCTGTCAAACACCGCTGCGTCGATCGGCGCCAGCGAGTTGCCGTCTTCGATAAAATCACCCAGGTGCGAATCGTCGTCGTCACCCACCGGTGTTTCCATGGAGATCGGCTCTTTCGCGATCTTGAGGATCTTGCGGATTTTGTCCTCCGGCATCTCCATCTTGATGGCCAGCGTCGCGGCGTCCGGATCCTGGCCGGTTTCCTGCATGATCTGGCGCGAGATGCGGTTCATCTTGTTGATGGTTTCGATCATGTGCACCGGAATGCGGA
>DISA01000064.1:0-53448 GCA_002421915.1 Gallionellaceae bacterium UBA6222 | reverse complement strand
GTCGAGGAACTGCAGGCCGCGGTTGGTGTATTTTTTCGCAATCGAGATCACCAGACGCAGGTTAGCCTCAATCATGTCGCGCTTGGCGCGGCGTGCCTTGGCTTCGCCGTTGGTCATCTGGCGATTGATTTCCTTCAGGTCAACGATGGGAATGCCAACCCGTTGTTGCAGCGCGATCATCTGCTTTTGCT
Source organism: Gallionellaceae bacterium UBA6222 (assembly GCA_002421915.1). Classification (GTDB taxonomy): domain Bacteria; phylum Pseudomonadota; class Gammaproteobacteria; order Burkholderiales; family Gallionellaceae; genus Sideroxyarcus. The sequence continues at coordinate 53,257 of DISA01000064.1, read as the reverse complement.
GATCCACGATAGCCGCCTCATGGCGCGATAAAACTTCACTGTAAGGTTTTTTGGCGGCAATCTCGCGCTTAACCCATGCCAGATTGATTTCGTTGGAAGGGAAGCTCTTGATAAAGTGCTGGCGCGGCATGTGCGCCTTGTTCACACACAGATCCTGGATCAGACGCTCACTGCTGCGCACATCCTCCACCAAATGACGCATGGTGTCGCACAATGCGTCTACCTGTTTGGCGGAGAAACGGAATTGCATCAACTCATCCGAGATTTGCTGTTGCAATTTGTCGTACTGCTTGCTGCGGTAACCGTATTTGTCGTATGCCTTGCCCATCTTGGTAAACAGATCGCCGATGAGTTCAAAGCGAGCCAGTGCATCTTCCCTTAATTGCGCGAGATTGGCTGCCGCAACGGCGGCGGCCGCTTCAGCGGCGGCCTCTTCATCCTCTTCATCGTCGGTATCGGCATCGTCCGCATCTTCATGATCCGAGTCAACCGTCTCATCCTCGTCGTCGCTGCCGATCTTTGCCTCATCCTCGCCATCGACGAAGCCATCAATCAGCTCATCGACACGCATCTCATCATTGGAAATTTTTGTGGCCAGCGCCAGAATTTCGGCGATCGTCGCGGGGCAGGCGGAAATCGCCTGAATCATATGCTTCAGACCTTCTTCGATTCGTTTGGCGATCTCGATCTCATCCTGCCGGGTCAGCAGGTTAACCACTCCCATTTCACGCATATACATGCGCACCGGGTCGGTGGTACGGCCAAATTCTGAATCGACTGTGGAGATTGCGGCTTCCGCCTCGGCCGCTGCATCTTCATCGGCAACCGGTGCCGCCGCATCCGTCATCGTCAGGGTTTCCGTATCCGGCGCCACATCGCACACCGAAATACCCATGTCGTTGATCATGCTCACCACGCTTTCGACTTGCTCCACTTCCAGCATGTCGGGCAGATGGTCGTTGATTTCCGCGAAAGTCAGGTAGCCGCGTTCCTTGCCCAGCAGAATCAGTGCTTTCAGGCGTGTACGGCGCTCTTCCACATCTTGCGTGCTATCCACTGTTTTTGCCGCCACCGCTTCGCTGGCCTTGATGCTGGCTTTCTTTTGGGCAGCCGTTGCTTTGGCACCCGCTACCGCCCGCCCGGCTTTTGTGCGTTTGGCAGTTGTAGTTGTGGATGTTTTATTTTGCTGAGTCGCCATGCTCGATTCCCGGAAATCAAGTTAATCGTTGGCGGTTGTGCCGCCGAAAGGGCGCGGATTATACCCGAATTCTTAAAACATTTCCGGCGCTTAAGTCGCGCCGGGGCGGGTAAGCCGCTACTCAATTCGGGGCATTCTTGATTCGCCGCAATTGTGCGTTTAATTCTTCATAGCGCGCACGTTCCTGCTCCGACATGCCGCCAAGACCTTTTTCCTGCAGCACAAACATCTCTGCATCGACCGATTCACGCACTATATTGTTCAGGATGTCGGCAAACTCGGCTATCACGTCAAAATCCTGGCCAAGATGAATGATTTCAGCCTGTACTGCGGTAAATGCCGTTTCGTGCATTGTTCCCTGAAAATGCTGGATCAGTGCCGCCGTACTCGTTTCCTCTGCTGATTCACGCAACCAGTCGGCCAGTGCCAGGATCGCCGCGCCTTCCGCCCCTTCGCCCTGCCATGTTTGCGGTAGCTTGTGCGCCAGTTCCGGCTGGATAACCAGACAGCGCAGCATGGCACGCAGGCCGGAAGGGGTTGCGCGCTTGACTCTCTGTGCCGCCGGGCGGCGCGGAGCGGCAACCGGCTTGACCGCCCACAATGCCTCCAGTTCGGCCTGCGTCACACCGGCCAGCACCGCCACTTCCTTGCGCAACAAAAGTGCAGTGGTCGGCGCGGTGATTGCCGTGAGCAGCGGCTGCGCGTTCTTTAATAGCGCGCTGCGCCCTTCCTGGCTGTGCAGATCGACCTGCGCGGTCAACTCGCGCAACAGGTAGCCGGAGAGCGGCATGGAATTCTCCACCTCATGCTCGAATGCATCCCTGCCGAATTCGCGGATGTAGGTATCGGGGTCGTGTGCTTCCGGCAAGAACAGGAAGCCGACGCGCTTGCCGTCCTGCAACTGCGGCAGCGCGTTTTCCAGCGCGCGCCAAGCCGCTTTTTGCCCCGCCTTGTCGCCGTCGAAACAGAACACCACCTGCTCGCACAGGCGCAGCAATTTTTGCACGTGATAAGGCGTGGTGGCGGTGCCCAGCGTGGCAACGGCATATTCCACGCCGTGCTGCGCCAGCGCCACCACGTCCATGTAGCCTTCGACCACGATCACGCGTTGCTGCGCGCGAATGGCTTTCTGCGCCTGGAACAGGCCGTAGAGTTCGTGGCCTTTTTCGAATAAAACAGTTTCCGGTGAGTTGAGATATTTGGGTTCACCCCGGTCCAGCACGCGCCCGCCAAAGCCGATGACTTGCCCGCGCACGTTGATGATGGGAAACATGATGCGGTCGCGAAAACGATCATAACGTTTGCCTTCGCCTTCGATCACCAGTCCGGTTTCGACCAGGCTGGCATCCTGATAATTCGGTGCGGCATTTTTCAGGTTCTGCCAATCATCCGGCGCATAGCCGATGCCAAAGCGCGCCGCCACTTCCCCGCTCAACCCGCGCCCCTTGAGGTAGCCGATGGCACGGGGATTCTTTTTGAGTTGATCGCGGTAGTAACGCGTGGCGGTCTGCATCAACTCGTACAAATCCGGCGCGACCTTGTGTTGTGCAAAATTCGACTGCTCCTGCGGCACGGTCAATCCCACGCCGCGCGCCAGCTCCTCTACTGCCTCGACGAAGCCCATCCCGGCATGCTCCATGACAAAACCGATGGCAGTGCCGTGCGCGCCGCAGCCGAAGCAGTGGTAGAACTGCTTCGACTGGCTGACGGTGAAGGAGGGGGATTTTTCGTTGTGGAAAGGACAGCAGGCGACGTAGTTGGCGCCGGCCTTCTTGAGCGGAACGTAGCGCTCGACCACATCCACGATGTCGAGGCGATTGAGCAGATCCTGAATGAAACTTTTTGGAATCACGCCGGCCCTCGCGCTAATAAGAAGCTTGATTCTATCGTGAATCTCAAAAACCGTTACGAGTGGCCGGAGTGCAAGGCGCGCGGAGCACAGAAACCGGAATGTACCTTTTGTACATAAGGATTTTGAGTACCGCGCAACGAAGCAATCTGGCCGCGCAGTGGGTTTTTATTAATTCGACAGCTTTGCCTTGACCAGCCCGGACACCTTGCCCAGATCGGCACGCCCGGCCAATTGCGGCTTGAGGACCGCCATCACTTTGCCCATATCCTGCACGCCGCCCGCGCCGGAGGCGGCGATGGCCTGCTCGACGGCAACCGCGATTTCGGCCTCGCTCATCTGCTGCGGCATATAGGTCTGCAACACGGATACTTCGAATTCTTCGACATCCACCAGATCCTGGCGTCCCGCCGCTTTGTACTGGCTGATCGAGTCGCGCCGCTGCTTGAGCATCTTGTCGATGATAGCCAGCACGTCGGCATCGGCCAGCTCGATACGCTCATCGACTTCGCGCTGCTTCATCGCGGCCAGCAACAGACGGATCGCCCCGAGGCGCGCGGTTTCCCTGGCGCGCATCGCAGTTTTCATGTCTTCGGTAATTTGGGTTTTTAAGCTCACGCGACCTCTTTCCACAAAAGCAAACGCCGCAACCACAAAGGATTGCGGCGTTGCCCAAGATACAGAATCAGTACAACTTGGGCGGCAGCGTCTGACTGCGCAGGCGCTTGTAATGGCGCTTCACGGCAGCGGCCAGCTTGCGCTTGCGCTCGGCAGTAGGCTTCTCGTAAAACTCGCGGGCGCGCAACTCGGTCAACAGACCGGTCTTCTCCACGGAACGCTTGAAACGACGCATCGCTACTTCGAACGGCTCATTCTCTTTTACACGTACGGTTGTCATGGACGAACTACCTTTAACCTAAAAAATCGAGGGCGCGATTCTACCGAACTCGCCTGCGGCACACAACCTGAATTTATTCGACCGTTACCCGCCCGAATTTGCGTTTTCCGACCTGCGCCACCACTATCGCACCGGATTTGATCTGCAAGGCTTTGTCGCTCACCTTTTCGCCATTGAGCCGGACCCCGCCCTGGTCGACCATGCGCAACGCCTCGGAAGTGCTGGCAACCAGATTGGCCTGCTTGAGCAGGCTGGCAATAGCAATACCGCCGTTTGTGGACTGCACGACAATTTCCGGCATGTCATCCGGCAACACCCCCTGTTTGAAACGCGCCTCGAATTCAGTCAGCGCGTCCTCGGCGGCTTTTTGCGAATGGAAGCGGGCGACGATTTCCTGCGCCAGCAACACCTTGATGTCGCGCGGATTGCGCCCCTGCGCCATTTCTTCACGAAAATTGGCGATCTGCGCCAGACTGCGAAAGGAGAGCAGGTCGTAATAGCGCCACATCAGATCATCTGAGACAGACATGACCTTGCCGAACATTTCCTGCGGGGTGTCAGTCACGCCAATGTAGTTGCCCAACGATTTGGACATCTTGTTGATGCCGTCCAGTCCTTCCAGCAGCGGCATGGTGAGCACGCACTGCGCGGGCTGGCCAAAGTGGCGTTGCAATTCGCGCCCCATCAACAGGTTGAATTTCTGGTCGGTACCGCCGAGCTCGATGTCGGCTTTGAGCGCGACCGAATCGTAGCCTTGCACCAGCGGATAGAGGAATTCATGGATGGCGATGGGTTGACCGGACCGGTAGCGTTTGCCGAAGTCGTCACGCTCCAGCATTTGCGCCACGGTATGTGTTGCCGCCAGCTTGATCATATCCACGGCACTAAACTTGTCCATCCAGCTTGAATTGAACACGACTTCGGTCTTGTCCGGATCGAGCACTTTGAACACCTGCTCGCGATAACTTTCGGCGTTGGCGAGCACCTGCTCGCGTGTCAACGGCGGACGGGTCGTATTCTTGCCGGTTGGATCGCCGATCATGCCGGTAAAGTCACCAATCAGGAACAGGGCGTGATGCCCCAAATCCTGCAACTGGCGCATCTTGTTCAACAACACCGTATGGCCAAGGTGCAAGTCGGGTGCTGTGGGATCGAAACCGGCCTTGACACGCAAGGGGCGCCCCTGCTCCAGTTTTTTGACCAAGTCAGCTTCAAGTAGCAATTCTTCGCTGCCACGCTTGATTTGATTGAAAATTTCCAGCTGGTTCATATCAAAAGACCGCTTGTCTGTTGCACGCTCGCCGCCCGAACGGATTTTGAGGGGGCTGGGCTTTCTGTTAAAGTGGCACCCGGATTTCAGCCAATTGCTGTGTCCTGAACGCTGAAATACCGCCGCCCCGGGAGGCGCGAATGTTACCTCAAAACTCTCTATTACACGCGCACAAGATGAAGCTGCGCTGGTTCGTCGCCTTGTCCACCCTGCCTTTGCTGGGGGTGGTGGCGGCCTTTGGCATCATGCCGCAGCGGGATACGGCGCCAAGTTTCCAACGCACGCTCACGGCAGATATTGAGCTGCCACCCGCAACAGAAACCTTCGGAACAAATCCGGCCTACTGGCACAGCGAATGGATTCAGCGCGGTGATACGGTGAGTGAATTATTGCGCCGCTTGAATGTGCAGGATGAGGCCGCCGACAATTTTTTGCGCCGCGCTACAGAAACCGGTTCCCTGCGCCAATTGCGTCCGGGCAAAAGAGTACAGGCCAAAACGGGCGCAGACTCGCACCTGCTGGCCTTGTCCTATATTGACAATGACGGCAACCAGATCATTATTGCCTCCGACAGCGGGCAGTTCAAGGTAGCGTCGCAGCCGGCACTGGAAGAGCGCAGGATGTTTGTGCAGACCGGGGAGATCAGTAGCAGCCTGTACGCCGCCACCGATGAAGCGAACTTGCCCGATGCCGTGGCCAACCAACTTGTGGAAGTTTTTGGTGGCGACATCGACTTCCACCGCGACCTGCGGCGCGGCGATAAATTCAGCGTCATTTATGAGCAACCCTTTCTCAACGGCGAGGCAACGCGCAACGTGCGCATCCTTGCCGCCGAATTTGTCAACCACGGGCGCACCCTGCAGGCTTTCTATTTCGAAACCACCGATCACGGCGGCGACTATTTTTCCCCGGACGGCAAGAGCATGCGCAAAGCCTTTTTGCGCTCCCCCATTGAGTTCTCAAGAGTCAGTTCCGGTTTCAGCAATTCTCGCTTTCATCCGGTACTCAACCGCTGGCGCGCCCACAAAGGGGTGGATTACGCCGCCCCCATCGGCACCAAGGCACGGGCGACTGCAGACGGTGTAGTGGCCTTTGTCGGCAAACAGGGCGGATACGGGAATGTGGTGATATTGAATCATCAGGGGCATTATCAGACGGTCTATGGCCACTTGTCCGGCTTCGCCAGCGGCATCCGGCGCGGACAACGTGTCAGCCAGGGTGAACTCATCGGCTACGTCGGCAAGACCGGACTCGCCAGCGGGCCCCATTTGCACTATGAATTCAAGATCAACGGGGTCCAGCGTGATCCGTTGAAGGTAGCACTCCCGGACGGAAAGCCGATCAGCGAGGCACAACAATCGGTATTTATGGAAAAGGCCCAGATACTGCACACCCGGCTCTCACTCCTGCGCAATACGCGCATCGCCCGACTCGATTAAGTGCGGAACGGCCCGGAGCTTTACCTTGGCATCATGTCCGGCACCAGTCTGGACGGCGTTGATGTCGCCCTGGTCGATCTGACTGCCTCGCCCTCACTCATCGCCAGCCATTTTCAGCCTTATTCACCTGATCTGGTCGAAACCCTGCTTGAGCTGCACGCACCCGGTGCGGACGAGTTGCATCGCGCCCAGCTTGCTGCGAATCAGTTGGCCGGAGACTACGCCGGGGCTATCCGCGCCCTCCTGCAACAAGCCGCAGTCGAAGCACAACGGGTGCGCGCCATCGGCTGCCATGGACAGACCGTGCGCCACCGTCCGGAGCTGGGCTATACCCTGCAACTCAATAATGGCGCATTGCTGGCTGAATTGAGCGGGATCACCGTTGTCTGCGACTTTCGCTCGCGTGACATCGCGGCAGGAGGGCAAGGCGCACCGCTGGTACCCGCCTTCCATGACCGGATTTTCCGCCATCCATCCCTTCATCGCGCGATTCTCAATATCGGCGGCATCGCCAACCTGACCAATCTTGCCCCGGACCAGCCAACAACCGGCTTTGATACCGGCCCCGGCAACCTGCTGATGAATGCCTGGATCGCGAGACACCGCGGTATAGCCTATGACGCAGACGGCGCTTGGGCAAACAGCGGAAAAATCATCCCGGACTTGTTGCAGGCACTGCTCGACGCCCCCTACTTTGCGTCCCCGCCGCCGAAGAGCACGGGGCGCGACCTGTTCAACTTGGAATGGCTGGAAAATCACCTGAACGGCGAAGAATCTCCCGCCGATGTGCAGGCAACCTTGCTGGCACTCACTGCCAACAGCATCGCTGCTGCCGTATACCGTGATTGCCCCGGAACGGAAGAAATTTATGTATGCGGCGGCGGGGCACACAACGCTGCGCTGATGGCGCGTTTACGCGCCGCATTACCCGCGAGCCGCATCCGGCAAACAGATGTTTTGGGCATTCCGGCCGACTGGATGGAGGCGGTCGCCTTCGCCTGGCTGGCACAGCAGAGACTTCATCTGCGCCCTGCCAATTTGCCTGCCGTCACCGGCGCGCGCCATCCCTGTGTTTTGGGCTCGATTTATCCGGCTTGACAATAAAAAAGGGGGCAACTGCACCCTTCTTTTTCAGACTGGCAAAATATCAAACAGAGAACGAAGACCCGCAACCGCAGGTCGTCGTGGCACCCGGATTCTTGATGACGAATTGTGAGCCTTCCAATCCTTCACTGTAATCAATCTCGGCACCCACCAGATATTGGAAGCTCATCGGATCAATCAGCAGTTGCACGCCATTCTTGCTCATCACGGTATCGTCATCGTTGACGACCTCATCAAACGTGAAGCCATACTGAAAACCGGAACAACCACCGCCACTGACGAAAACCCGCAACTTCAGTTCGGTGTTACCCTCTTCCTCGATCAACTGCTTCACTTTGTTCGCCGCGCTGTCGGTGAAAAACAGCGGGTCTTGCGTTTCGGTCACTGTATTCATGTCATTTCTCCTTGGGGTTATTTCGACTCTGCGCCACTCACTTTAAGCGGCACCACCTTTTCCGATATTTCACTGATGTGCGCCAGTTTTCCCTCGACGATGGCACCCAGCTGTATCTCCAGTGTTTTATATTTCACATCGCCTGTGACCTTGGCTTTGCTCTGTAGTTCCAGATACTCGCTGGCTTCGATCGGTCCTGTCACCGTGCCATTCAACACCAGATGGGTAACGCGGATCTCGCCATTCACCCTGGCTTGTTCACTCAGCACCAGTGTACTCGCCTTGCCCTGATCGGCAATGACACTGCCGCAAATCTCGCCATCCACGCGCAAGCCGCCGGTAAAATGAACATCACCCGTTACTTTGGTACCGAGCCCGATTAGCGAGTCGATTCGGCTCTGCGGTTTGCTGTGTTTGCCAAACATTTTGTCACTCCATTATGAAAGCAGGACTGTCTGCGTGATTTTCGGCTCCTGCATGCCCTTCTCGAATACCCTGATCTGCACGCTGTCGATCTGCATTCCCTCCGGCAGGCGGAAGATGCGTTCGACGCGCTGGTAATATTTGAAATTCAGCTGCTGTGCGGCGACTTCGGCAGAGTTCGGAGCCGGGAATTGTAACACCACTTTCTGGCCGCCCCGCTCGCCGTTGACCACCACCTGCAGATCGCCCTGAAACACCCGCCCGCGCCGCTGCACACCCTGTACCAGCAACATGCGGCAGTGATATTCACCCGGCAGGCTACCCGGCTCCAGCTTTACGCTATGGATCGACAGCTCCGCATCGCGCCCCGCTGTCAGCGGCAAACTCTGGAAGAAAGACAGATCCTCGCGCAGACGGCCGTTCTCATCCTGCAAAGCAGCGACCTGCTCCTGCACTTCGTCCGCAGCCGCCAGTTGCATCTGTGCCTGACGCTCATGTACCGCGATCTGCCGGTTCTGTTCGGCGTTCTTCGCTTCCAGCCAGGATACTTTTTCGCGCAACTGCGCGATCTCCTGCTCCGCCTCGCCACGATGGAATCCCGCCAATGCCATCCCGGCGTCATATGCCCACCAGACCAAAAAACCAAAAACCAAAAGGAATGGCAAGGTGATCGCCCAGCGCACATACCACGGAACGTGCGGACGCACCGCGAGTCGCGGCGCGGAAATGCTGAAACGGCGTTTGAATCCGGTGATCATCGGCTCATGGTAGCAAAGGAACCACGTGCAGGCCATCGTCTTCGGCCAGCCCGCACATGATGTTCATATTCTGGATCGCCTGCCCGGCGGCACCTTTGACCAGATTGTCGATCACCGACAGCACCACCACTGTATCGCCACCCTGCGGCCGATGGACGGCGATACGGCAATGATTCGAGCCGCGTACCGAGCGTGTCTCCGGCATACTTCCCGCGGGCAGCACATCGACGAAGGCTTCACCGGCGTAACGCTGCTCGAACACGGCTTGCAGGTCCGCCTCTTTTTTCAGGCGCGCATAGAGCGTGGCATGAATGCCGCGAATCATCGGCGTCAGATGCGGCACGAAAGTCAGACCGACTTCGCCGCCCGTTGCGCGTGCCAACCCCTGCCTGATCTCGGGCAGATGGCGATGGCCACCCACACCATAAGCCTTGAAACTATCGGCAGCCTCCGCAAAAAGCGCACTCACTTCAGCCTTGCGCCCCGCACCCGATACGCCGGACTTGGCATCGGCAATCAGCGAGCCGGCATCGACCAACCCGGCTTCCAGCAAGGGAATAAATCCTAACTGCACCGCCGTCGGATAACAGCCGGGATTGGCCACCAAGCGCGCCTGTTTGATCTGCGCCCGATTCACTTCCGGCAAACCGTACACCGCTTCTGCCACCAGATCGGGGCAGGCGTGGGGCATGCCGTACCATTTCTCCCATTCAGCGATATCCTTGATGCGAAAGTCCGCGGCCAGATCGATAACCTTCACACCTGCGTCAAGCAAGGCGCGTGTTTGCTGCATGGCGATTCCGTTGGGGGTGGCGAAGAACACCACGTCACACTGATCGAGATGCGCCTCATCCGGATGGGTAAAGGTCAAATCAATATAGCCGCGCAAACTGGGGAACATCTGGCTGACCGGTATTCCGGCATCGGCGCGTGAAGTGATCGTGCGCAACGCCACCTGCGGATGCGTTGCCAACAACCGAAGCAGTTCGACTCCGGTATAACCCGTTCCACCGACGATGCCGACCTTGATCATACTTCCCTCCAAAAAAGTAGCGGGATGATAAATGAAAAAGCCGCCCAAAGGCGGCCTTTCCGGTTCTCCACAAGCTTAACGCTTGGAGAATTGTTTCCTGCGGCGAGCCTTGCGCAAACCCACTTTTTTACGCTCGACCTCGCGTGCATCGCGGGTAACCAAACCGGCCTGACTCAAGGTCGGCTTCAGCGTTGCATCATAATCGATCAATGCGCGTGTGATACCGTGGCGCACCGCACCGGCCTGACCGGATTCACCGCCGCCGGATACGTTCACCATGATGTCGAACTTGCCCGCCGTTTCAGTCAGTTCCAGCGGTTGGCGCGCAACCATGCGACCGGTCTCGCGCGAGAAAAACACATCGATCGGTTTGTCGTTGACGATGATCTCGCCCTTGCCCGGCTTGATGAACACACGTGCCACCGCGCTCTTGCGACGGCCTGTTCCGTAGTTATAAGTCACGCTCATGATTTAAGCCTTCAACAGATCAGTAGGTTTGGGTTGCTGCGCGCTGTGCGGATGGGTCGCGCCGCCGTACACTTTGAGCTTGCTCAACATGGCGTAGCCCAGCGGGCCTTTTGGCAACATGCCGCGCACAGCCTTTTGCAGCACGCGCTGCGGATGGCGCTGTTGCAGCTTGATGAAGTTTGTTTCGTAGATACCGCCGGGATAACCGGTGTGGCGGTAGTACATCTTGTCCTGTGCCTTGTTGCCGGTCACGCGCAGCTTGTCGGCGTTGACCACCACCACGAAATCGCCGGTATCGACGTGCGGGGTATAGATGGCCTTGTGCTTGCCGCGCAGGCGGGAAGCGATCTGACTGGCTAGACGGCCCAGCACTTTGTCGGCGGCATCGACCAGAATCCAGTCATGCTGGACTTCGTGCGGCTTGGCGGAAAATGTTTTCATGGCATTTCCTAAAACTTAAAAATGGATAACGGACTGCGAAGGGCGCGCATTCTATGCGAGACCTCCCGCCCTGTCAAACGCATTGCAACGGCCTAGCTCAGACAAGCAACAAGCCATCCAGCCAAGCCTTCCAGCGCCCATATTTCTTCATCAGGGCCGGTGACGGCGGGCCGCCATCAATTCTGTTGCCCTGTCCGTGTGCCGGTCGGGCGATTCCCGCCACCAGCCGCGCAGCGCCCTCCAGACTGGTCTCTTTCTGTGCCGGCAGGCACACGAACGGCAGACAGCGCGCCAACCCCTGTTGCAAAGCGGGCAAATTGGACAAACCGCCGGAAAGATAAACGCGCTCCAGACCGAACTCGTGCTGAAAGTCCTCCAGGATGCGCACCACGCGAAAGAGGATGCCCTCCAGCAACAGCGCCGCGATGTGTTGCGGCGGCAAATGGGCAGTCGGGGCAGAGAATGTCAGCCCCAGGTCACTGCGAAAGTAAGGCGCGCCCAGTCCGCTCGGTTCGGCCAGACAAAAGATGTCGTCCTGCGCCAGGTCTTCGACCCGGCATGCCGCGACCGGATAATCCGCCAGCGCGGCGGCAATCGAGTTGAGCGTGCCCTCCACCGCCCGGTGCGTCTGCCGCGCGGCATCCTGCCACACCAGCGTTTGCAGGTAGCCCGTCGGCACGCTGCGCCCCTGCGGCAGAAAGCACACCACAAAGCCGCCTGTGCCCAGATTGACCAGCGCTTCCGGCTGCCCCTCGCTGATCGCCGCCAGCAGTGCCGCCGACTGGTCGCCCACGCTGGCCTGCAAGCGCAACCCGTTCCGCAAGGGCAACGCGAGGCCGACGGAAGGCGTGACCTGCGGCAATATTGACGGCGGAATATCGAACAATGCACACAAGGCCGGCGACCATTGCCCGCGGTGAACGTCCAGCAGCAAGGTGCGCGCCGCCATCGAAGCATCGGTCTGATGGCGCTTGCCACCGCTCCAGCGCCAGATGAGAAAAGTGTCCAGCGTGCCGAGCAGCCATTCGCCGCTCACCAACTTTTCGCGCCAGGCGGGGTTCTCGCGCAGCAGCATCCGCAGTTTGGGCGCCAAGTAATAAGGCGTCAGCGGCAAGCCGGTGAGCGCGCGAATCACGGGTTCGTCGGCGCGCAAGTCCGCACAACTGGCCGCGCCTCTGTCGTCCTGCCAGGAAATGAGCGGCGTGACCGGTTGCCCATTGGCGCGCTCCCACAACAGAAACGACGAGCGTTGACTGCACAGTCCAAGCGGCGGGAGCTGGCCGGTTCCGGCCATGCATTCCGCCAGCACCGCATCCGCCGTTTCCGCATATTCAAGCGCATCGCTCTCGTAACGGCCATCGTGTGCCACGATCGCGGGGGCGGGTTGGGCGACGATGCCGCCCAGCGTGCCGTCATGCGACAGCAAGCCCGCCTTGATCGACGTGGTGCCCAGATCGAGTGCGATGGCAGCGGTCATGTGCGGCACGCCGCCACTTCGCGCTCGACCCGTGCCGCTTCCCAAGCCAGCAGCGGCGCAATCATTTCCGCGCACCGACGCAATGCCGTTTCATCCAGTCGCGCCAGAATCAGCAGCGGCAGGCGCCGGCGCAACAGATCGGACAGATGCAGCACCATCTCGTCCTGCGCGCACCACAGCAAATCCGCCTCGATCAGCGGCACTTCCGGCACGATGCGCACCGCCCGTTGCGGCGTGGCCGCGACAAGCTCAAACACCTGTTCGACGCGGCTGCCGTGGCGGCGCAACAGCCACAGCGCACTCTCGGTATCGATACCCAACTGTTGTGCCCGTGCCGTAACGTCCGCCGACCACGCGGAAAAATCGGTTTGCGGAGCCCACGGCAAGGCGCGCGTGCCGCTCGTTCCCGCCGTGCTGACGCCGAGTGGCGCGCACACCGTATCAACAATCGCCGCCGCGTCTTCGCGCGCCGAAGTGAGCTTGCCGCCGACCGAATGATGCAGGCCGTTGGCCGATGTTTTAATTTCCCAATCGCGGCTGGCGGCAGAGGGATGCGCGGCGTCGCTCTGCTTCATCACGCGCAGACCGGCATAGCTGGCAATAACATCTTCTCGCGTCCATTGCTTTTGCAAATAGCCATTAGCCGCCGCCAGCAGGTAATCGATGTCCGCCGCCTCCACCGCAACCCGATTCACCTCACCGCGGTAATCGGTATCGGTGGTGCCGAGCAGGGTGCGCCCGTACCAGGGAATGATGAAGAACACGCGACCGTCCTGTTTCGCCGTGAGCAGAATCGCCTCGCGTGTCGGCAACGCCGGCAACACCAGATGCACGCCCTTGCTCAAGCGACACCAGGCGCGCTCTGTTTCATTCGTCGCCAGCCACTGCCCGCTCGCGCTCACGCATTGCCGTGCCCGCACTGACCGCAACGCACCGCTCTCCTCGTCGCGCAGCGTCGCGCCGCACACCCTGCCGTCCGTTTCGTCCCACGCCACCACGCTGGTGTAATTCACGCACACCGCGCCGTGCGCCAGTGCGCCCGCCACCAGCTCCAGCACCAGCCGCGCATCGTCGGTCTGCGCATCGCCATAGGTATAACCGCCGCGCAAACCCGGAGTGACAAGGAATGGAAAATGCGCAAGAAAATTCTGCGCGGCAAAACGATAATGGCGTATCCCGTCCGGTGGAAAACCCGCAAGCGCATCATACAAAGTCAGGCCGGCTTTCAATTTCAGCATGCCGTTGCGGCTGTCGGCGTACACCGGCACACCGAAGCGCAGCGGCCACACGCGATGCGGCGCGATGCGCAACAGCCTCTGCCGTTCCGTCAGCGCCTTCTTCACCAGCTTGAAATCGTAAGTCTCCAGATAGCGCAGGCCGCCGTGGATCAGCTTGCTCGACGCGGACGACGTGGCGCTCGCCCAATCCCCCTGCTCCACCAGCGCGACGCTCAAGCCGCGCAGCGCCGCATCATATGCCGTCCACGCGCCATAGATCCCGCCGCCGCAGATCAGCAGATCAAATTCGCTTTGCAGCGCACTGAAATCACGTTTCACTCATCCCGCCTTTGCAGCGCCTGCTGCGGCACATCGCTGATCAGAATATCCACACCCATCCCCAATGCGCGCCCGATCTGCTCGTCGCTGTTGCAGGTATAGACCGCGAGCAACTTGCCGCGCTCGCGCACCGCGCCGGTCATATTTTCATCCAGCGTGGCGATATGCACGCACAGGCCATGCAGCCAGGGTTGCTCGTGCAGCATGCGCCGGGCAAAGGCCGCATCGTGTTCCGGTTCCAGATTGAGCACCAATGGAAAGTCCGGCGCGATGCGATGCGCGTATAACAATGAATCGAGATCGAATGAGGAAGCCAGCCTCTGCGCCGATCCCGCCCCGGCCGCTTGCAGGGTCTGGCGCACCTTGTTTTGCTGCTGCGCCTCCGCTTCGCCTGGATAGCGCTTGATCTCCAGCAGCAGCGCGCAACGGGCGCGATACGCCGTGACGAAATCCTGCAAGCGCATCACCGGTTCCGCTGCCGCCCCGGAAAAATGCGCGGCGAAGTTCATTGCCTGCAATTGCGCCATGTCGTAGTCGTCAATGCGCTTGCCCGGCCAGCCGAGCTTAGCCAGATCGTCGTCGTGCCACAGCACGCACACGCCGTCGCGGCTGGTCTGGATGTCGGTCTCGATGCCGTCGATGGGGTAGGTTAACGCGCGGTCGAAAGCGCTGCGCGTGTTCTCCGCCGCCTCCCGCCGCGCGCCGCGATGCGCGTAGATCAATGTCATGTCAATCCTTCGATGAATGTCTGCATGGCGGCTTCCATCGCCGCATAGTGCGGATTCCAGGTCAGGCGGCGCACCACACCGCGCGCCAGATGCTGCGGCAGCACTTCGCCCCACCAATCCGCGCGCGTCAGGCAGGTGGCGTAGCGTTCGGCATCCTTCGCGTAATAATGCTGGCAATTTGCGTAGTCGCCGCGCGCGCCGTAGTGCGCATCCTCAGGCGGCATGACAACGGCGGTATGCGCGCCGGAGAGGATGCGCTGCTCTGGCAGATAATTGTTCACCCATTCGATATCCGCCTGTTTTGGGTCCTCCGCCGCGTACCACAGCAACTTGCGCAATGGATGGCGCACGTGCTGCATGAAGCGCAGGGTGGCCTGTGCACGCACGGTTGCATCGTCCGCGCTGGCGGCGGCGAACACCGGGAGATTCAATCCGTCGCGCGGCAAGGCTTGCGTCAGCGCATACATCTGCGCCGCCGCATTCTTGCAGAACGATTCGTATTTATAAGGATCGGCATCCGCCTGCACGTTCACCCAAGCGGCTTGCGGTATCAGCCAGCTGACCAGCTTGTGCAGATTGGCCCAGCGCGCGCGCGCGGTGATCTGCAACGCCGGTGAAAACAAGAACAAACCGCGCACCCGCGCATCCCGCGCGGCATGGTGCACGCTCAGCGCGCCGCCCGCCGAGAATCCGCCCAGATACAACTCGTCCACTTCGCCATCCAGACAATCGGCGCCGTAGGCCACGGTTCGCGCCCATTCCTGCCAGCGCACATCGAGCAGGTCGCCCGGCTGCGTGCCATGCCCCGGCAGCAACACCGCCATCACGCGAAAGCCGTTGCACTGGAAGAATGCGGCCAGATGGCGCATGTGATACGGCGAATCGCTCAAGCCGTGGGTCAGCAGGATGCCGCGCCGGTAAGGTTTGCCGCGTCCGCGCGAAAAATCTGCCGCAGGCAACAGCTCGAACGGCGCATTGCCGTCGATCACGCTGTCCGCCCGCACTGCGCGCAACATCGCCCGCGTCTGTCGCACATAATCCGCGAACGGCAGTCCCGCCGCCGCACAGGGCGCATTCATGCCGGAGGCACGGTGGCGTTTTTCAAGCACTGTCATTTTTGCTCCGTCATAAGCGCGTAACAAACCAACGCTATCTTCCGTTTCCCTAAACCGCAGGAGAAACACATGCCCGGCATTCTACCTGTTGAAAAGTACCGCACCGCGGCCCGCGCGCAATTTCTGGCAGACCAAATCATGGCAGAACATTTTCTGTCCTCACACGACGGGGAGCAAAGCGTGAACCCCCTGCACGAGATCATTGACCAGCGCCGCCTGAGCGCCCTGTTCCAGCCCATCATCAACCTCGGGCATGCTGATTTTCTGGGCTTCGAGGGATTGATCCGCGGCCCGGCAGACAGCCCGCTGCATACGCCGATCAAGCTGTTCGGCGCAGCCGAACAGCACGGCCTGTCGCTGGAAGTCGAGATGCTGTCGCGGCAAACCGTACTGGAGACATTTGCCACACAGAACCTGCCCGGAAATCTGTTTCTCAACGTCAGTCCGGAAGCGTTGACCCATCCCGACTTCAGGAATGGACAGACACTGGACTTCATGCGTGAACTCAACATTGATCCGGCCCGCATCGTGATCGAGCTTACGGAAAATCAGCCTGTTTTTGATTTTGCCGCGATGCGCGATGCGCTCCTGCATTATCGCGCGATGGGCTTCAGGGTCGCCATCGACGATCTGGGTGAAGGCTTCTCCAGCCTGCGGCTGTGGCTGGAGCTGCGCCCGGAGTTCGTCAAGATCGACATGAGTTTTGTGCAGGGCTGTGATCTTGACCCGATCAAATTGCAATTCCTGAAATCGATCCAGCACATCGCCGCCAGCTGCGGCACGCAGGTCATTGCCGAAGGGATCGAGACCGAAGCCGAATTGCGCGCGGTGAAAGACCTCGGCATCGCACTGGGACAAGGCTATTTCATTGCGCGCCCCCATGCCACACCGCTGCTGCTGGCGGCGGACGACACCCGGCGCATCATCCATGAATCAAACACCGCCAAGACATCCCGGCATGCAAACTCTCCCTGCACGCGGGCAACGGCATGCAAGTTGACCACCCCAGCCAAACCGGTACAGCCTGAAACGCCCATCGATCATCTGTTTGATCGCTTTTATACCGATCCCGCGTTACACCTCATCCCGGTCGTCGACAATGACGTTCCGCTCGGACTAATCAATCGCCACTCCTTTATTGAGCGGTTCTCCAAGCCCTATCAGCGCGAACTGCATGGCAAAGAGCCCTGCCGGAAGATTATTTCCGGCGCCCCTTTGCTGGTGGAAAAAAATATGCCGCTTGCGGAACTCAGCCACTTCCTGTCCGAGACCGACAGCCATCATCTGACCGAAGGTTTCATCATTACCGAGAACGGCAGTTATATGGGCGTCGCCTCCGGCCAGGATCTGCTGCGCGAACTGACACAGATGCAACTGGAAGCCGCACGTTACGCCAATCCGCTGACATCACTGCCCGGCAACGTGCCGATCAACGACCATATCGAGCATCTGCTGCAGGCGCATATCCCGTTCGTCGCCTGCTACACCGACCTCGATCATTTCAAGCCGTTCAACGACATCTACGGCTACGGCAAGGGTGACGAAATGATCCGGCTCACCGGGCGCATTCTCAACTGGTCATGCGATCCCAAGCTGGATTTCATCGGCCACATCGGCGGCGACGATTTTGTGCTGCTGTTGCAAAGTCCCAACTGGCACGCGCGTTGCGAACAAGCCCTGCGTTCCTTTGAACAGGCCGCGGAGCTGATGTTCACGGAAGAACACCGCAGCGCGGGCGGCTACACCACCGAGGGGCGCGATGGCAAACAGCAGTTCCATCCGCTCACCAGCCTGTCCATCGGCGCGCTCAAAGTAGCGCCCGGAGAATTCACCTCGTATCTGGAAGTCTCTGCCGCCATGACGGATGCCAAGAAGATGGCCAAGAAGATCAGCGGCAACAGCCTGTTCGTCGAACAGCGCCACGCGGAGGCCTGACAAGGGGCACAAATCTCATGCAAACAATGGCCACAGAAAATACCGGATTCCCCGTGAAAATCGCCGGCAACATCCTTGCCCTGCTTTTTACCTGCGGCCTGGACAGAACACTGGAGCACTTCTGCAGCATCTCCGTGTTCTCCGTGCTCTCGGTGGATTGAACAGAATGTCTGTTTTGCGACGGGCTGTCGCGCTGTTCCGCGCCGCGCGTACCGCCCTGCACATTGCCTACGGCCTGACCCTGGCGATGATCTATCCCCGGCTGAGCGCCCATCTGCGCCGCCGTATTTTGCAGAACTGGTCGGCGGAACTGCTGGATATTCTCAACGTGAAAGTGCTCCTTGCCAACGACGATCCGTTGCATGGCTTGCACGGCGGCCTGATCGTCACCAACCATATCTCCTGGCTGGATGTTTTTGTGTTGAACGCCATCGTGCCGATGCGCTTCGTCGCCAAAGCGGAAGTGCGGCACTGGCCGTTCATCGGCTGGCTGTGCGCGCGGGCGCAGACCCTGTTCCTCGAGCGCGGCAGGGCGCGCGATGCGGCGCGTCTGAACGTGCATCTGGTGCAGCTGCTGCAACAGGGAGAATGCCTCGCCGTCTTTCCGGAAGGCACCACCACCGACGGCGCGCAGGTCGCGCATTTTCATTCTTCCCTGTTGCAACCCGCGATCGATGCCGGCACGCAGGTGCATCCGACCGCCATCCGCTACGAGGACACGGACGGGAACCGCAGCACGGCAGCCGCCTATATCAACGAATATTCTTTCGGCGCCTCGCTGTGGACACTGCTCCACACCCCCCAACTGCGGGTGCGACTCCTTGCAACCGCGCCACTGGCTGCGGGCACCTTCGAACGGCGCGAGCTGACGCGCAGGGCGCGCGAACAGATCATGGCCGCATTGCCCGATACCGGGTCACACAACTTTCATTTTGCCTTAACCTCCGCGCAACATGCCGACGCTAACCTGCTCCCATCGACACGATAGGAGCACAGCGATGTTAGACCTGATCCGCGGGCAACACCCGCACGAAACACCGCGCAAACTCACCTTCAGCCTGGCGCGCTCGGTTACCGAGATCACCGAAGCACAGCGTGTCCGCTACAAAGTGTTCGGCGAAGAGATGGGCGCGCGGTTGAACAGCGCCCACCTCGGGCTGGACATCGACCGTTTCGACGGATACTGCGATCACTTGCTGGTGCGCGACCACGGCAACGGCAAGGTCGTCGGCACCTACCGCATCCTGCCGCCGGAGCAGGCGCTGGCCGCGGGCGGCTATTACTCCGAGACCGAATTCGACCTGTCGCGTCTGGCGCACCTGCGCGAGCGCATGGTGGAAGTGGGCCGTTCCTGCGTGCACCCCGACTACCGCGACGGCGCGACCATCACCCAGTTGTGGAGCGGTCTCGCCGACTACATCGGCCGCCACAACCACGAATACCTGATCGGCTGCGCCAGCATCAGCATGGCAGACGGCGGCCATTACGCTGCCAGCGTGTATAACAAATTGCACAAGCTGCACGCCGCGCCCGCCGAATATCGCGTGTTCCCGCACTGCCGCCTGCCGCTGGAATCGCTGAACCGGGATCTGGAAGTCGCCATCCCGCCGCTGATCAAGGGCTATCTGCGCCTCGGCGCCTACATCGCCGGCGAGCCGGCATGGGATCCGGATTTCAACTGCGCAGATGTGTTCATCCTGCTGCCGGTGTCGCGCCTGAACGCGCGCTACGCCAAACACTTCATGCGCAAAGCGGCATAATTTTTTGCACGGCCTCTCCTCCCTTGCGCGCACTCCCGGTGCGCGCTTTTTTTGCTAGAGTAAACATGGCCACACAACAGGAGCGACAATTGGAAAGTCCCTACAAAGGCAAGACCGGCCTTGTGCGTTTATGGAACGCCTGCGGCTATTCGCTGGCCGGCTTCCGCGCCGCATTCAAGCACGAGGATGCTTTCCGCCAGGAAGTGCTGCTCGCCTGTGTCCTTATACCGCTGGCACTATGGCTGCCGGTGACTTATTTGGGCAAGGCGCTGATGATCGGCAGCGTGCTGCTGGTCATCATCGTCGAGCTGCTCAACTCGGCAGTCGAGGCCGCGGTGGATCGCATCTCGCTCGACCGCCACGATCTGGCCAAACGCGCCAAGGACATCGGCAGCGCCGCGGTGCTGGTGAGCCTGCTCAACGTAATCGTGGTGTGGAGTCTGGTGGTGCTGGATTAAACCGAAAAGCCGTCATCTGCCCGCCGGTAGTATAATACGGCGCAAATCAGATCAAACCGGAGAATAAGCAATGCGCTTTGGATCAACACCGATTTTTTGTACATTGGCCGTTTTGGGCATACTGTCCGGTTGCGCCTCTACCCCGCAGCATTTGACTGAAGCGCAGGCCAATCAAATCAGGAACGTTGCGATTGTCTCCCTCGTCCCGGAAAGCGTTAATTTCGACAAGATCGGGGTTATTTCCTTTACCAGCCAGTACACGGAGTTTGATCTGGGCGGCAAAGTGACCGACAGCGTCCTTTTCGTATCCCGGGAAAGGATCGCGAAATCCCGTCCGGAATGGGCCGTCAAACACATCGAATATGACCGGACTGCGCTCCTGGCTGCGGCCAACTCGCCAAGCGGCATGCGCGCCCCGCGCGCCAGGGAAGCCTTTGCCGATCTGGCCCGCAATCAGGGTGTTGATGCAATATTCGTGGTGCGTGCCGCCGCAGACAATGAAACAGATTCCCGCACAACAGGTGAAAACACCCTGCGCGAGGGGATCACTGTATGGTTCAAAAACAATGAAATCGACGGTGATCCGAAATTGTTTATTCGCGCCAACCTGAACATTGCGGTCATCGGCAAAGACGGTGAACCGATGGCTGCGGTTGCAGTCCCCGGCAAAACGAACATGGCCCAAGCGCTGGAGGCCGCCGATTTTGACGTGACCATCGACATGCGGCACAACCACCGCCCGGAAATTCTGGACAAGCTGGGGCGCGAGGCCCTGCTTGATTTAAGCAAGAGGCTGAACCTCGGCTTTGACGCTCTGGGTTTCACCGACGGCTCCAACCCCGAAGCGCAACACATCAATATCGTTCCGCCAGCCAGTGCGACACCCGCACCGAAGGAAAATCCGCCGCCGCAACTCTCGCCGGACCAGGCTGCATTTGACCAATGCTTTTCACGTTGCAGGCAATACACCGATCGCAGCAAGGAGCAATGCTTTGACGTTTGCAACTCCTCCGCTCCACGGGTTCAACCCTGACAATCGGCGCCGGACGACTAATCACGTTCCCGCACCAGCCTCTCGAAATGCCGTCTCTCGAACCCAACGGGAGACAGGCGATTACCAGGCGACGCCGATCTCCGGATAGAGCACCGCACTGAACTCGCTTTTCAGATACGTCTCTTCCGGCTCGTCGATCTGCCCGTTGCGGTTGTTGTCCAGATTGTCTGTCGAGGCATCGACCTCATGGCTCGCCATTCCGACCAGCATGCCAGGCCCCGCGAACGGCGACAGCGTTTCAAGCTGGAAAACACCGGGGGCTGACTCTAGCAGTGATGTGCTGGATTGAAATCTCGTAATGCAAGACCTAGCATGACAATGGCTTGCCTCCGCATCCAATCTAGCCAATATCATCAAGCGGCAGATTTGTGCAGTGCAGCAATCCGTTTGGTTGTAGCGGGACTTTTCTTGGCTGTTGGCTTATGGGCGATGTGATCAAGCAACACGGGAGGTCGGTTCGGAAAGCGCGCCACCAGCTCAAGCTCGCCGCCCATTGCCTGCACATAGCTGCGCAGCGTGGAAAGCAACAGATCGCTACGGCGCTCGATACGGGAGATCGCATCCTGACCTACGCCAAGACTCGTGGCGAGGTCTTGTTGAGTATGCGCAACGGCGATGCGCAAGTCCTTAAGCGTTGCCAACTCCCCCGCGCGCTGCTCCACTTTGGCTCGCCGTTTGGGCGGTAGCGCCGCCATTACGTCATTTAGATTTTTTGCCATGACTATTCTCCTTTACTTGCTTTGAACCCCTGGCCGCCTTGAGTGTTGCCAGATGTTCGTCAAATCTTGCATCGGCACAGGTGATCAGCTTTTTATAGAACCGCCGCTGATCAACACCGCCTTTATCGCCGCCCACCAGCAAAATCGCAGCACGCTCTGTATCAAACACAAAAGCCACACGCCATACACCGCCATCGCAATCGAAGCGCAGCTCTTTCATATTTGCGTGCTTCGAGCCTTTGAGCGTATCCACTGTTGGCCTGCCCAAGTGTGGGCCGAATTCCTGAAGGAGCTTGGCGTGAGCGAGCAGCTCATCCTGGAGTGCGCCATTCAACGCCTGAAACTCGGCGTGAAAGTCATCGTGAAATAGAACGTTCCAAGACATGGGCGAAGTATGTACTTAAAGACATATTTAGGCAAGGTGCAAAATAACCTTCCATGCCTGTCGATTCGGAACAAATATGGAATGAGGGCGCGCAAAAAACCGACGGAAAACAATTCGACTCCGCACCTTTGGTCCCGTTAGCTCATAACGGTTGAGATTGAATAAACCGATATTCTTGCGTGCGCCCCTGAAACCCCCATGAGTCTGCACGCACATCATGGATAACGATATAACTGGCCGGAGTAATTCGGCCAAGAATTGATTCAAAATCAGAGAACACATTTTTTACGGAACTCAACAGGTCAGCATCGAATTCTTCTTAAGCAATCTCTAACCTTACGCCCCCGAATCCTAGCCCGCCTCCCCCGTCACAAACTCTTCACCCCCCCGTAATCAAATATTCACACCCGCGCGCCACCATGCGCGCCATGAACACACCAAACGAGACCCTGCAAGTCGCCCCCGCGCTGCATATCGCGCTGGTCACGGAAACTTATGTGCCGGAAGTGAACGGCGTTGCCATCACTCTCGGGCGCATGGTGCACGGGCTGCTGCGGCGCGGACATCGTATCCATCTGGTCCGCCCGCGCCAGCACAGGCAGGACGTGGCAGCCCAAGACGGGGCCTATACAGAGACACTGGTCACCGGCATGCCCATCCCCGGCTATCCCGAACTGAAATCCGGCCTCCCGGCCAAGAGCGTGCTGCTCAAGTTGTGGCGCAAACAGCGTCCCGACGTGGTGCACATCGCCACCGAAGGCCCGCTCGGCTGGTCGGCACTGTCTGCCGCCAAAAAACTGGACATCCCGGTCAGCACTGACTTTCACACCAACTTCCACAACTACACGCAACACTACGGCATCGGCCTGCTGAAAAGACCCATCGCCGCCTACCTGCGCCATTTCCACAACAAGGCCGCCTGCACGCTGGTGCCCACCGCCTCGCTGCAATTGCAATTGGAGCATGAGGGATACCGGAACGTGCTGGTCGTTTCACGCGGCGTGGACACCGAGCTGTTCCATCCGGCCAAGCGCGATCCCGAACTGCGCTCCGTGTGGAATGCAGACGAGGACACACCGGTGGTGATGCTGGTCAGCCGCATCGCGCCGGAAAAAAATCTGTCGGTGGTGATCCTCGCCTTCGACAAGATACGCAAACTCAACCCGCTGGCGCGGCTGGTGATCGTGGGGGACGGCCCGGCGCGCGCCGAATTGCAGAAACAGCATCCGCACGTGATCTTCGCGGGCATGCAAACCGGCGAGGCGCTGGCCCGCCATTACGCCTCCGGTGACATCTTCCTTTATTCCAGCCTGACCGAGACCTACGGCAACGTCACGGTGGAAGCGATGGCCAGCGGGCTGGCCACGGTCGCCTACGATTACGCCGCCGCACAGCAACACATTCACCATGACGTGAACGGCCTGCTCGCCACTTATGCCGATAGCGACGCCTTCATCGCCGAAGCACGCACACTGGCAAACGACCTGCCACGCGTGCGTCGCCTGGGACACGCCGCGCGCGAAACCGTTGAATCGCTGACCTGGGAACACATCATGGGCCAGATGGAAGCGGTACTACTCGACACCGTGCGTGCGCAGGGGGCGAAACATGAACAAACTGAACTCTCCGCTGCAACGAATTAACCAGTGGGATGTTGAACTGTGCGCGTTCTGCAACCGGCAGAGCCACAGTTTCAGCGTGCGCAGTTTCTTCCGCCTCGCCAGCCGTCTGGGCGACGGCGTGTTCTGGTATGCGCTGATGATCACGCTGCTACTGCAACACGGCACGGACGCGCTGCCCGCCGTGCTGCATATGCTGGCGGTCGGCTTGTGCGGCACGCTGCTCTACAAACTGATCAAGGGCAAGACCCTGCGCCCGCGCCCGTTCAACGTCTACCCCGCGATCCGGTGCGCCGGCAAAGCACTCGACCAGTTCAGCTTCCCCTCCGGCCACACGCTGCATGCGGCGGCGTTCAGCATTGTCGTGCTCGCTTATTACCCCGCCCTGTTCTGGCTGGTCGTGCCGTTCGCGGCACTGGTCGCATTGTCGCGCCCCATCCTCGGCCTGCATTACCCCAGCGACGTGCTGGCGGGTGCGGCCTTGGGTGCGCTCATCGCCCTCTTTTCTTTTCTATTCTGATCAAAACAATGGCAACAGCAAACCACACTTCGCAGCACTTTAACGAGGAACTCCAAAAATTGGAGGATTGCATTGGAACCATGGCGGAGAGGATCGCACAGCGCTTCGCCATGGCGACCGCGCCATTGCGTACTGGCAATCCAGGCCATATCGCTTCCATGCCGCAGGATGATCCGAAATTCTGCAATCGCAGCGTAGCGCCGATGAGATTTGTGACCTGATTTTGGCGGCCGGCGACATGCACTTCGTCATCGCCTGCATCAGCAACGATCTGGGTGGCCGCGAATCCCGGCGAACAGCACATAATCGCCATCGCCTTAACTGGAGCCACATAGTACAAACTCATCGCCTTCCTCAATATGTTTTGAATCAAACGACCAATACGCCGACCACCACCAGCCCTATAACCACCAGCGCGGCACCGAACACTCTTTGCCGCCAGCCTTCGTGTTCCTTCAGCCACAGGATGCCCAGCAGCACGGTGAGCACGATGCCCGCGTTGGTCAGCGTCACCGCATAGGCGGCGGGCAACCAGCGCATGGCGTAGATCACCAGTGCATAGGCCGTGCCCACGCCCAGTGTGCCGACCAGCAGTGAGCGCCTGGACGGCGTGACCGTCGGCAGCCAGCGTCGTGTGCGGTATTTCTGCTCGCCGCACAGGAACAGCCAGCCAATGGCGTAGTTCACGCACACGTAGCCGAGCGCGGCATGCAAGTCCAGATGCCCCGCCGCCACTTTGTCGCTGAGGCTGTACACCACTGTCATCGATGCCGCAAACAGGGCATACGGCCAAGCTTTGCTCAAGCGTCGCACGCCGTCGTGTGAGCTGGTGGCGATCAACCACAGGCCGGCAGCCGAGACGAGGATGGCAAGCCAGGACAACAGGGGGAAATCGCGCGCAAAGAACAGCGTCTCGACCAGCGCGATCAATAGCGGCGAACTGCGCACCATGGGATAGACCGCGCTGGCCGGTGCCGCATGGTAGGCGGCGCGCAGACCGAGGAAATACAGGCCGTTGGCGACACCGCTGATGGCGGCGCACAGATACAGCACGGGCGCTGCCTGTGCCGCATGCAGGAAGGCGGGCAGCGCGAACGGCGCGAACACCAGCACATGCAGGCCGACGATCCACCACAGGAAATTGGCATCGCTGTGCGTGCGCCGAGTCAGCAGGTTCCACGACACATGCAACAGCACAGACAGACCGACGGCCAGCAGTGGCGTCATGAAGTGGGAATGCAGACCAGTGTTTCTGTGTCGCGTGCCAGCAGCATGCCGTCCGGCAAGGCATTCGGCCTATCCAGCAACCAGGCATCCAATTCGTGACCGATGTGCATCAGCACCATCTCGCTTTTCGGAAAATGTTGCGCGATATCGATGGCTTCCGTCAGGTCGAAATGATTGCGCGGCTGATCAGCACCCGGCGGAAAGGTGCAATCCAGACAGATGGTGTGCGGCTGCCAGCGCTGCAGGAACTCCTGCGTGGCAGGCGGCAGTTCGCGACAATCGGAAAGATAAGCCAGCCGTGCGCCTTCATGCTCGATGCAATAGCCCAGCGTTGGCTTGGAGTGCACCAGCGGCACTGCCGTGATGGACACCTCGCCCAACGTGAGTTTCTCAAACTTGGAGAGCGGCGTGAACTTCAACGGTCCGGGTGATTTGTACAGGTCGGCACAGCCTTCGCTGTCGTGCGGGCAATACACATCCAGCTCGCCCTTGCCCCAGCGCAGGTGGAACAGGCCCTGCACATGGTCGGCATGGAAATGTGTGACCAGCACCGCGTTCAGCGCGCCCGGCGGGAAGCGCTCGGCCACGTCCATCACACCCGCATCGATCAGCAGGCGCGTTCCGCCCGCTTCCAGCAACGCGCAATTCGGCTGTCTGCGCGCGGTGATGTCCACCCGCGCCAATGTACATACCGCACAATCACAGCCCCACAGCGGCACACCACCGGCCGCACCGGTGCCGAGGAAGGTGAGCCTCATAGTGTCACCTGCTCGTGACTGCGGATGAGTTCGACGAACGCCGGTCCGGTCGTATCAAGCACGTCATCGTTGCGGAAGCGCAGCATTCTGCCATGTTGCAGGTTGGTGAATTCACCGGCACGCTTCAGGCGCGCTTCGATCTCTTCGGCGCTTTCGCGCGCACGCGCTTGCAAACGTGCACGCAACACGGCAGGCGACACTTCGATCAGCACCGGCACCAGTTCGGGATAGCGGCGCGAGGCTTCGTGCAGATAGGCACGGGAACCGTTGAGCACCACGGTCAGCCCTTTCGCCAGCCAGTGGTTCAATTCGCAGCCGATACCGTAGCGCAGACCGTGGCTGTGCCAGTGCAACGGAAAAAGTTTTTGCGCCACACGCGATTCGAACTCATCCTCGCTCAGCGCCACATGGTTCTCGCCGCCCGCATCCTGCGCACGGGTGATATAGCGATGCGCGAACACCACGTTGGCATCCTGCGCCAGTTTGAAGCGCGCATGACTCATCAGGCTATCCTTGCCGCTGCCGGATGCGCCGATCACATAGAGCAGAACGCCGCTCATCTCAGGCTCCGTGGTCGAAAGCGAGCGTCATCACCGGCAGGCCTTGCGACCATACGCGTGACACTTGCGGTAGACCGCCGAGATAGCGCACGGCCAACAGGTCGGCGCGCTTGCCGACGGCGATGAAACCTCTATCGCTCAGACTGACGGCACGGGCCGGATTGCAGGTCACCAGCGCGACCGCCTGATGCAGCTTGATGCCTGCCAGTTCCGGCAGCCGCAACACGGCAGGCAACAGCGCCGCCGGTGAATAGTCGCCGCACAGACAATCGGCCACGCCTTCGCGCACCGCATCCAGCGCGCGCATGGAACCGGACTGCGACTTGCCGCGCACCACGTTCGGCGCGCCGAACAGGGTGGCGAGGCCGGCGGCGCGGGCGGCGACGGCAGTCTCCAGATTGATCGGGAATTCTGACACGCTCACACCCAAGCCCTTCACCACATCCACCTTCTCGGGACGGTCGTCGTCGTGGCTGGCGAGCGGGATGCCCAGTTCGCGCGCGTACTGTGCCAGTTGTTGCATGCGTCCTTCCGCGCCCGCACCCTGCGCAAGCTTCTCGGCCAGCAGGGCTTCGAACTCGGCTTCATCTTTCTTGTAGGTGCGCGACTGGAAACTGCGGTAGGCGTCGATGCTCTTGAACTGCCCCTGTCCCGGCGTGTGGTCCATGAACGACATCAGGTGGATCTCGTCATTGCTCAGCAGATCGTTCAGCACTTCAGGTGCAGTCGGATCAGTGATCTCGTAGCGGGCATGCACACGGTTGTCCACCAGCGCATGTTGCTGCCAGGCATGCACGGCGCGCGCCAGCTCGGCGGCAGTGGCGTTGTTGCGCACGCCCAGCTCGGCATTGGCGAAGGACAGCGCGTGATAGATGGTAGTGATGCCGGCGGCGGCGTTGCGCTTGTCGGCCTGCGCGCAGGCGAAGTCGAAGGGGAAATGCACGCCGGGACGCGGCTCGGCTTCTTTCTCCAGCGCATCGCAATGCAGATCGATCATGCCCGGCATCAGGGTTTGGCCGGACAAATCGATTTCTTTTGCGCCTTCGCTGCTGGCTGGATTGATGGCGACGATCTTTCCATCCGCGATGAGTACCGCAGCATCGTTCAGTGTTTCGTTCTCCAGCACGACTTGCGCGCCGGTCAGATAAAAATGGTTATTCATGCGATTTCCTCTACGGGTTCAACGATAGCGACAGGGGGTGACAGTTCGATGACGTCGTCCGCCAGCCGCCGCACCAGATCGGGATGGTGGAAGATGGCGAGCATGGCGATGCCGGTGTCTTTCAGCGTCTCGATGTGCGCGACCACCCGCTCGGTGGTGGCGGGATCGAGACTGGCGGTGGGTTCGTCCAGCAGCAGTAAACGCGGTTGCGCGATCAGACCGCGCGCAAGGTTCACGCGCTGCTTCTCGCCGCCGGAGAAGGTGGCGGGCGGCACGTTCCACAGGTGCGCAGGCACCGCCAGTTGCGCCAGCAGGTCGGCGGCGCGGCCGCGTGCCTCTTCGGTCGGCACACCGCGCGCGAACAATGGCTCGGCCACCACATCCAGCGCGGACTTGCGCGGCAGGCAATGCAGGAACTGCGTAACGAAACCGATCTCGCTCTTGCGAAGTTGCAGCATGCGATGCTCATCCGCCTGTGCGAGGTCGACGACTTCACCTGATGCCGTGTGGAACAGCATGCGTCCGGCGCTGGGCAGATAAGTGCGATACACACCCTTAAGTACGGAAGATTTGCCCGCACCGGTCGGCCCGATCAGCGCGGTGAGCTTGCCGGGGTACACGCTCAGGTTCACATGCGAAGCGGATGGGATGAGCTTGTTGCGCTCGTGCAGGTGGAAGGTCTTGGCGTAATTCTCGATAGTCAGGATAGCGTTCATAGTCATCTCACAATGCGGAGGCCACCAGCCGCTGGGTGTAGGCGTGCTGTGGGTCTTCGAGGATTTGGTCGGTGAGGCCGGACTCGATCACGCGGCCGTGTTTCATCACCAGCGTGCGGCCCGCCAGCAGGCGGATCACGCCGAGATCGTGGGTGACCACGATCATCGCGGTGCCCAGTTCGTGTTGTATCTCCAGGATCAGATCGAGGATGGCGGCTTGCACCGACAGGTCGAGTCCGGTGGTGACTTCATCCAGAAACAGCAAAGGTGGTTGCGTGGCCAGCGCCTTGGCGATCTGCACTCGCTGCTGCATGCCGCCGGAGAAAGTCTTGGGGTTCTGGTCCATGCGTGTACGTGCCACTTCGGTACGTGCCAACAAGTCACCGGCGCGGGTACGGATCTCGCCGTAGTGCTTGAGGTCGCTCATCAGCAGACGCTCGGCGATGTTGCCGCCGGCGGATATCTGGAAGTTCAGGCCCAGATGCGGGTTCTGGTACACCANNTGCGCGGCGTTGAGCGCGAACATGTCGTGCTGCACATCGTTGTCGAAAAAGATCGCGCTGCCCGCTGTCGGCACCTCGTCGAAATACAGCATCTTCACCGTGCTCGACTTGCCGCTGCCGGACTCGCCGATGATGCCGAGGATCTCGCCGCGATACAGATCAAAGTTCACATCGTGCGCGGCGACCACGCTACCGCAGTGCGGGCAGATGTTGGTGTCGTGTTCCGGCCCGGTGCTCGCAATGCACAACGGGCACTGCTCACCGTGGATGCGCGACAGACCGCGCACGGACAATATCTTGTTGCTCATGCTTGCTTCCTCGCGCTGATGGTTTCCTGCTCTTCCTCGCAATAGGCCGAGTCGGAACATTGGTGAGTGACGTTGCCTTCATCGTCGATGAGTTCGTCCAGGAAGCTGACGGTCGAGCCGCAGCAACGGCAGGCGATGCGCTGGCCGTTCGCATCTCGGAAATCTTCCACGCGGAAGGCGATGTCATCGAACACCAGCGGCTCGGCCACGGTGTAGGGCGGCACGGCGTAGATCTTCTTCTCGCGACCTGCGCCGAGTAGCACCAGTGCAGGCGACTGATGCAGCTTCGGCACGTCCCAGCGCGGGATGGGTGACGGGTCGATCACGTAGTGGCCGTTGATGCGCGTGGGGTAGCGGTGCGAGATAGTGATCTCGTCGAAGCGCACCACGTCCTCGTACAACTTGACCAGCAGGCGCGAGTAGTCCGCTTCACCGTGCATGACTTTGCGTCGCGCCTCGGATGGCTCGACCACCACCAGCGCATCGGGATACGGCACTTGCAGCACCAATATCTGTTCTTCGGTGAGCATCTTCTCGGGGATGCGGTGACGCGACTGGATCAGTGTGGCTTCCTGTGTCTTTTCCGTGACCACCACACCCGGACAGGTGAGCTGCACGAACTGGCGCAGGTTCACCGCGTTGACGGAATCGTCAGAGCCCTGGTCGATCACTTTCAAGGTGTCGTCCGCGCCGATCAGCGACAGCGTGAGTTGCAGGCCACCGGTGCCGAAGCCACGCCCCATCGGCATCTCGCGCGAGGCGTAGGGTGTCTGATAGCCGGGGATGGCGATCGCTTTCAGGATGCAGCGGCGGACTTCCTTCTTGGCGTACTCGTCGAGGAAGCCGAAGGAATAGCCAGCGTCTTCCAGCGGCAGTTCGTAATGTGCGTTCATGCGGTCGCCTCCGTGTCTTGCTGCATCTTCTTCTGCGTGGTGCGCAAGCGGTCCATGTCGGACTGGAAGGTCNNAGGTCACGTAGTGCGGCATCTTGTAGTGCGAAGCGAAGCCCATAGAGTCCACGCCGTCCACGTGCAGCAGCACGAACTCCGGGTCTTCCGAAGGATTGGACGGGCCGTCGCGCATGCCTTTCTGCAGGGCGCGGTCGAGGATGGCCATGCTGATGGCCTTCACTTCGTTGTGGCCGAAGCAGGCGCCGTAGCCGAGCGTGAAGGTGGGCAACTCGTCGCCATTGGTACCTTCATACATCGCCACCACTTCGCACTCGGTGACCAGCACTTCGCCCGCTTCCATCAGTTCGCCCGTCACCGGATGGGGAAGCATCACCGGCAGATAGCCGACGCGCAGTTCCGCCACCGTGGGGTGCACGTCGCCGTAACCGCGCATGTTGGAATAGGCCATCGCCAGCAGCCCGCCGGTCTCGGCGCGCGCCATGGTCGCCAGTGCTGCGGAACGCGGCACCGGGAACACCAGCGGATCGCGCGTGATGTCGAAGGCGGGCGCGCGACTCGGCTCGACCGGCGGCAGCAGACCTTCCGCGCGCAGCGCGTCGATCACTTTGGGGAAGTTGTCGGGCAGATCGCTATCCGGCGTGTCGCGCAGAAAGTTCTTGGCGACGACCTGGAATGCCGCCGGGTCTTCGTTGGCGAGATCGAGTTGCAGCAGACGCAGGGCATAGTCGTAGGTCGCGCCCAGATACTGACCTCCCGGCACTTCCTTGAAGGCGGACGAAATGCGGCGGATGCAGCGCATGTTGCTGGTGTCCTGCACCGGCGTCTCAAGCAGGCGCGGTTTGGTGGAGCGGTAGGCGCGCAAGGCGAATGCCGCTTCCAGGGTGTCGCCCTGGAATTGTTTGAGCGCGAGCGCAGCCAGACGCGGGTGATACAGGCCGCCTTCGGATACCACGCGCCAGGTGAGCAGGCGCAATTGCTCTTCTATCATCGCCAGCGTCAGCGGCTCATCCAGCGACCCTTTACTGCGCAGGTATTCGGTGGCGCTCGCTGCACCGTCGATGGCGGCCTTGCCGCCTTTGATCGCGACGTAACTCATGCTGCACCGCCGATAACTATGCGTGTGGTGCGCGGTAGTGCGACGAAATGTTTTGCATCACACAGCACCAGTTCCACGCCGAGCGGGAAGCTACTCACCCAGTCGTTGCGTGCTGTTATCCAGTCTGCATGCAGACCGTCCACACTGATGGTGACTGGCTGGCGGATGCCGGGGCCGCTCAATTGCAAACTCAGTTCGCCAGCACTTTCCTCATGCAGTGATGAGACACGCAGCAGCAATGTCGCGCCGCCTTCAGGTTCTTCCAGTGTGCCCAAACTCGGGAGTTTCTCCGGTGCTTGGCTGCCGTCCAACAAGATGAACGCAGCCAGTTCATAAGGCACGCGCTGCGCTTCCAGTTTTGGCCAGATGGATTCTGGCAACAGGTCTTGCGGATCGGACAAGGTGGTCTGTCCGTCCAGCAGCGCGCTCAGCAAGGCCAGGCTGGGTTCTGCCGTACAGGTCTGGATGCGGCCGGGATAACTGAAAGCATCCAGCAGACTGCGGAACAGTTGCTGTTGTTGGGCCGGATACCAGATGTCGGTTTCCACCATGGTCATTTCATTCTTCATCTTCGTCGTCCTCTTGTCCCAGTAGCGAGAAATCCACGCGTGTCGCGGTCAGCATTTTTTTGCGCTCGATTTGTTTTTGCTGGCGCACTTCCATGCCGCGCTGCACCAGCGTCATGGCCGGTATGTTGCCGGGCAGCTTGCCCGCCAGTACCGCATCAAGGATGGCGATGGAACGCGCGAACTGCGCGCGGTCGTCCACGATCAGCGCGCCGCCGCGTCCCTCAACACCTGCCGCGCTGCGCACGATCACTTCCGCACGCGCCACCGGGATCTCGCCGATGAAGTAGGATTCCTCGAACGCGCCATCGCGCAGGTTCAGCAGCCCCAGTCCGGCGTGCGGCAAGGCGACGTCGCGCACTTCCAGTTCGCCCGACAACACGTTGGCCAGATGCTTCACTTCGGCGGCAGGCAGCGCGCACAAGGCGGCGGCCCATTCTTTTCTTGGCAGGTTCATCAATTCAGTTTTCCTCTTAGCCAGGTGGACAGGTAGTCGATGATCAGGATCGTGACCAGGATGACGATGATCAGCGCGGCTGATTCGTTGTAATTGAACATGCGCAGCGTGTCGTGCAAGGCGATGCCGATGCCGCCCGCGCCGACCAGACCGAGCACCGCAGCCATACGCACGTTGCGGTCGAAGATGTACAAGGTGTAGCCCAATGCCTCGCGCAGGATGGAAGGCCAACCGGCATACATCACCACCTGCAAACGTGATGCGCCGGTGGCGGAGACGGCTTCGTAGATACCGCCGTCCACGCGCTCCAGACTCTCGGAGAAGAACTTGCCGAGGAAGCCTGCGGTGTGAATGCCGAGCGCAAGCGCACCGGGCAACGGCCCCAGCCCCAAGGACGCGACGAAGATCAGCGCCAGCAGCAGGTCGGGCATGGCACGCATGAAGTTCAATGTTTCGCGGGCGATGCGGTAGACGGTGGCGTTGGGTGTGAGGTTGCGCGCGGCCAGCGGTGACAACAGCACTGCCACAACAAAGGCCAGCGCGCTGCCCCACAGCGCAGTAGCCAGCGTCTGCATCAGCAGCTCTAGATATCTAGACATGTCTGCAAAATCCGGCGTGCTGTAACGGCTGAAGTATTCGACGATGTCTTGTGCGCCATACATCAGCGTTTCGAACGACAGCTCCAGGTCATAGACGATGACCCACAGCAGCGCCAGCCAGCCCGACAGCCATACCGGCGTCGGGTTGAACGGCTTCTTTGGCAAGGGAGGACGTATTGCTGCGATGTTGGACATCAGATCAGTCTCCTGCGGAATTTGTCGGACAAACGATCCAGCACAGTGACCACCACATAGATGGACAGCGCGATGGGTAACAGACGGTTGTAATCGAACATGCGCATCGACATCACCAGGTCGTAACCGATACCGCCAGCACCGACCAGACCGAGGATGGCGGCAGCGCGCAAGTTGTGGTCGAGGATGTACATGACGGCGCCGACGAAGTCAGGGAACGCCTGCGGGAAGATGCCGAAGGTGCGCAGTTGCAACCAGCTTGCACCGTGCGCGGCGACGCCTTCGATCTGGCGAGCATCCACTACTTCGATGCTCTCGGCGAAGAACTTGCCCATAAAACCGACGGTGACGAAGGACAGCGCCATGACGCCGGGTAGCGGACCAAGGCCAACCGCCGACACGAACACCAGCGCCCAGACCAGCTCGGGCAATGCGCGCATCAGCGTGAGCAGATTGCGTGTGGCATGGAACACCGCCGGATGCGGACTGGCATTGGCGGCAGCCATCACGCCCAACGGCAGGCTGATGACCAGCGCGATGCTGGTGGCGAGAAAAGTCATCTCAATCGTCTGCAACATGTTCACGCCCAGCGTGGGCAGATATTCCATGTCCGGCATCACCATCAGATTGCTGCTGAAGTCGATGATGCGCGGTACGGCAGTGATCAAACGCACGAGGTCGAACTCCACCGACGATGCGCTGATCAGCAGCAGCGTCACACACACCGCCAGCACGGCGGTGGGGCCGAGCGCGGGCAGGCCGTTAGGCGTAGGCCAGCATAGTCTCGAGCTGCTCATCGACTTGGTCTCCGTTGCGGTTATAGATGCGGCCGAGGGTTGCGCGGTCCAAGCCGCTGGCGGGGCCGTCGTACACCACGACGCCTTCGTTCAGACCGATCACGCGGTCGGCGAAGCGCTTGGCCAGTTCGACCTGGTGCAGGTTGACGACAACAGTGATGCCGTCGCGTGTGCAGATTTCGCGCAGCAGACCCATGATCTCTTCGCTGGTCACCGGATCGAGACTGGCGACGGGTTCGTCGGCGAGGATCACGCGCGGTTGTTGCGCCAATGCGCGAGCGATGCCGACGCGTTGTTGCTGGCCGCCGGACAGACGGTCCGCGCGGTTCCATGCTTTGTCGGTGAGGCCGACGCGGATCAGCGCATCGTGCGCAATATCCATATCGCAGCGCTGGAACAGATACAACAGACTGCCCAGCCATGAGCGGTGCGACAGTCTGCCGGTCAAAACATTGGTCATGACCGACAGGCGATCGACCAGATTGAAATGTTGGAACACCATGCCGACTTGCGAGCGAACTTCGCGCAAGGACGCATGTGTCACCGATTGCTCACCGATTTGCACCGTTCCCGAGGAAGGTGTCTCCAGACCGTTGATGGTTCTGAGCAGGGTGGATTTCCCCGCACCGGACGGGCCGAGGATGACGGTGAACGAACCGGCCGGGATCTCTGCACTCACGCCTTTTAGCGCTTCGAATCCGTTGGCGTAGCGCTTCGCGACGTCCTTGATGATGATTTGATTCATATGACCTCCGGTAATGAAGAACAGCCGACTGCCCATGCAGCCGGCTGCCGTGTTGCGATTACTTCAGCTGTTCTTTCTTCAGTCCCAGTTCCTTCACCATGTCGCGCACAACCTGATAGTCCTTGGGATCGATCGCCACGTAGTGGCTGAGGTTGCCGTAGCCGGCGACCTGGATGTCCTTGTGCGCTGTCAGCACCGCTTCCTTGATATCGGCCTTCAGCTTCTTGGGCAGGTCGCCGCGGTACACCAGCGGAGAACCGGGCAAGGGCGAAGACTCGGCGAGGACGCAGTTGCTTTTCTTGGTGATCAGACCCTTGGCCAGCATCTTCGGATAGGTGATGTCGTTGTCGGCGGCGGCATCCACTGTCTTGTTCTTGACGGCCAGTTCGGCGGCATCATGCGAGCCGGCATAGGTGAACTTGCCGAAGAATTCCTGCGGCATCTGGCCGGTCGCCTTCTTGACCATATAGGACGGCATCAGGCCGCCGGAGGTGGAAGCAGGATCGACGAAGGCGACGTTCTTGCCTTTCAGATCCATGATGCTCTTGTAACCGCTATCGCAAGGCGTGATCAGCAGGCTCTTGTAAGTATGCGAATCGCTGCCCTGGCGGATACCGACCGCGAACGCCTCGGCACCGGCTTCCATCTCGGCCAGGTAGTAGGACAGCGGGCCGAACCATGCCACGTCGACGCGTTTCTTTTTCATAGCCTCAATCACGCCGGCGTAATCGGTCGCGGAGTACAGCTTCACTTTCATGTGCAGCTTCTTTTCCATGTAAGCGCGCATCGGCTCGAAGGTCTTGATCATCTCTTCGTTGTTCTCGGCGGGGATCAGCCCCATCACCAGATCACGTGCACTCGCGGCACCGGTTGCTCCGATCAGCGATGCGCCGATCAGCGCGGAAAGAATAAATTTATTGCATTGCATGTTGGAACTCCTGTCAGGGATTAACGGTAGGGTGGATGCAGCTCAAGGGGTGATGCACAGTTGGATCCGGTCAGCCCGGAACCTTGTAATGGCGTACTCGACCGGTGATGCATCGCATTCGATTACGTTCAAACTCTTTACCCGCAGCACGGGACGGTGCTGTGTGATGCCGAGCAGCTTGGCGTCATCGCCCTGCGGCATGACGGCAGTAACCAGACTTTCGGTGCGGCGCAGCGCACCACAATGTTGGTTCAGCAAGGCATGCAGCGAACCATCCTGATAGTCCTCCAGCAATTCCCGGTACGGCTTCACCGGCAGGAAGTGCGAGATGACACAGAAGGGCATGCCGTCGGCGATGCGCAATGTCTCTATCCACAACACGTCCTGGTCGGCTTCGATGGCCAGATGCTTCGCCACGCCTGCCGAGGCAGGGGCGACCATCTTGCGGATCACTTTGGTATCGGTGGCGATGCCGATCTCGGCCAGCGTCTGGGTGAAGCGTGTGCCGATGCCGACGCGATAGTCGAGCAATCGGTCGGTGATGAAGATGCCCACCCCGTGCTGGCGCTCCAGCAGGCCCTCGAGAATCAGTTCGTCCACAGCACGACGCAGCGTGTGGCGATTCACACCGAAGCGTGCTGCCAGCTCACCTTCCGCAGGCAGTCTGTCGCCGGGCGAACCCTGACGCACATATTCACGCTCCAGTACCTCAGCGATCTGTGCATACAGGGCGATTCCGGTGTCGCGCTCGATGGCGTACAAACTCATGGCAGTAGATGTCTGGATATGTAATGCAGCCATCTTGCCGAGTGAATATTTCGCGCCCGTGAAATATTTATTACAGTTTCGTAACAATTAGCCGCGAGCATCAAGCTTCACTGAACACATCCTGCGGCAAGGGCACGCGGTGGCGCAGTTGCAGCGGGGTGATGAGGGCGATGCGCTGTCTCAGTTCGGGGGCGTCGGCGTGCGGGTTGGCGTCCCACACCGGTTCTTCGCCGCTCAGGATGCGGTCGATGTGCGCCAGGTGCGCGCCGGTCTGTTGCAGGTAATAGTTGAAGCGGCGCGACATGCCGCTGTCAAACAGCTGCGCGCCGCGATGACAGAGCTGCGACAGGCGGCTGACACGCAGCAACTGCTCGGCACCGGACAGCATGGCGATGCTACGTGCGGCGATGTGTGGCGGACAGGCGAAATGTTGCGCGACGTATTCGGACAATTCGTAGCGATGTGCATCCATCAATTCGCCAGGTTCGGCGAACAACTGATCACGGGTGTGCATGTCCATCGCCCATTCGCAGGCGGCGTGGGTCAGCACCGGCACATTGCCCCACAGTTTCTCGTGCGCGGGCACGAAGTGGTTGTGCGCGATCACATCCACCAGCAGGTGGCTGACGAAGCCGAGCGACAGCGCGTATTCCTCGTCGCTCTGCGCGTCGTCCAGCAATTTGCGCGCGCGTTGCCACTGGTGGGTGGTGGAGAAGGGTTCACCCCAGGAGCGGTCGCTCCACAATGCGAGATCCGGCAGGCACGCGCCCGCCAGCACCAGCCGCGGATAAGCGCAGGCCGCGCGGCGAAAACGCGGATCGGAGAGCGGCACCGCCCACAGCAGCAGTTGCGCGAAATAGACATGCGTGTAAAGCCCCCAGGCGAATGCATCGCTGCTGAACAACAGCAGGGGGATCAACCAGCGCCAGTGCTTGGGCAGATATTTCATGCGGCGCAGTTTCGTTGCGCCAAGTCACAGCATGATGACAGCGGGATGATTTTTTTATGAAACTGCGCCGCGCATCCCTTCTGCGATAATGCCGCGCATTCGACTCTGGAAACCCGTGAACATGTCCTGGTTCTTCACCAATCTCATCAGCGCATTTCTGCTGCCGCCGCTCAACCTGCTGCTCGTCGCGGCGCTCGGCCTGTGGCTGTGGCACAAACGACCGCGCATCGCGCGCGTGCTGATTTTCAGCGC
Organism: Gallionellaceae bacterium UBA6222; assembly: GCA_002421915.1. Lineage (GTDB taxonomy): Bacteria > Pseudomonadota > Gammaproteobacteria > Burkholderiales > Gallionellaceae > Sideroxyarcus. Next base: position 15,160 of record DISA01000064.1, on the reverse strand, counting down.
GTTCACTTTGCTGTGGCTGCTCGCCACGCCGTATGTCAGCGATGCGCTGATGCAGCAACTGGAGGGCGCATCTTACGCCGTTGATTCACAGAAACATCCCGCCGATGCCATCGTGGTGCTCGGCGGCGGCACGTATTTCCGCGCGCCGGAATACGGCACCGACACCGTCAGCGAGGCGGCGCTTGCGCGCTTGCGCTACGCGGCCAAATTGCAGCGTGAAACCGGCAAACCGATCCTGGTTACGGGCGGCAAGCCGCTCGGCAATACCTTGTCCGAAGGAATGCAAATGAAACGGGTGCTGGAGCGAGAGTTCAATGTTCCGGTGCAGTGGGTCGAGGGAGACTCGGACAACACCTTCGAGAATGCGCGCCTGAGTTATCCGCTACTGGCGCAAGCCGGTGTGCGCCGCATCTATCTGGTCACCCACGCCTGGCACATGCCGCGCGCGGCACGGGCGTTTCGTGCTGCCGGTTTCGACGTCATCCCCGCGCCCACAGCCTTCACCACGCGCCACGAAACGACCCTGCTGACCTTTGTGCCGAACGCCGACGCCCTGCGCGACAGTCGCTGGTTCATGCACGAAATGATCGGCATGTTGTGGTATCGGTTAAAATCCTGATGCGAAAACGTCGGGTTGAAACCCGACCCACAAAAACTAGGAACGGGGGCAACATGAAAGCACGTGTCAAATGGATCGAAAAAATGGCGTTCGTCGGCGAGAGCGAGAGCGGCCATGCGGTGGTGATGGATGCTTCGCCCGAGGTCGGCGGGCGCAATCTGGGGCCGCGCCCGATGGAAATGCTGCTGCTGGGAGCGGGCGGGTGCAGCAGCATCGACGTCATTTCCATCCTGCAAAAGATGCGGCAGCCGGTAACCGACTGTCACGTGGAACTCTCGGCAGAGCGCGCCGAGAGCGAGCCCAAGGTGTTCACCAGAATCCACATGCACTTTGTCGTCAAAGGCAAGGACATCAAGGCGGAAGCGGTGGAGAAAGCAGTGAAATTATCGGCGGAGAAATACTGCTCCGCGTCCATCATGCTCGGCGCGACGGCGGCGATGACGCATGATTTCGAGATCATCGAAGCCTAGGTTTTTGTGGGTCGGGTTTTAACCCGACATGTCGGACTGGCGGCTACGGCACGTTACTGCGTAGCAGCCGATTGCGGGACAACACAGTTGCGGTGGAAGCTCATGCGCGTAGCTCGTTATGAACGGCTACACCCAGTACACCGTCCGCGTCATTACCTGCGACATCCCGCGCATCGCCAGCTTGACCGGCAACGGCAGTTCCGCCGCGCCCAGCGCCACGGCCATGCCGGCATGGCCGGTCTCATCCGCGTACATCTGCTGCGCCACGGCGCGGCTCTTGGCGTCCTGCGGCGGCAAGGGAAACGCTGAATAAATACCTGCGCGGGCGAATCGCTGCGTTGCGCGGTGCTCGGATACTCGCCTATCTACATGATATGTCTCGCATCCTGCGCGCCGTGCGCCTTGCGCTTCATCCCGCTCGGCGATTTCTTCAGCGTTTCCCAAGATATCCAGATGGTGTTGCAGGTGCGCGCCGACTTGGCGTTCGGTCTCGGCCAGAAAACCCAGATTCCATTTGTCTCCCAACGACCCCGCCAGCGCGCCCAGCGCCAATGAACCGGTGTACCAGAACGGGTTGAGCAGGCTCAGGCGCCCGCCCAGTTCATGCACGCGGTGCGAGGTCCATGCCAGATGTTCGGTCTCTTCCCATGCCGCCTGTTTCAACTTTTCCTGTACTTTCGGCTCGCGCGCGGTCAGCGCCTGACCCTGATACAGGGCCTGCGCGCAGATCTCGCCGGTATGGTTGATGCGCATCAGCGCGGCGGCGTGTTTCTTCTCCGCCTCGCTCAACGTCGCCTCCTCGACGTTTGCATCGGGATGCGGGCGCACGGTCGGCGCCTCGGCGAACAGCGTGCGCAGGCCCTTGTCGAATTCGATGATGAAACGGTCCAGATTCAGCATGATGCTCTCCTAACAGGCATGGCGAGTAGCCACCCCTGATGATGAAACTCGCCATGCCCGTTTCCCCCCTATCCAACTTTCCCCCGCAAGCGGGAGAAAGGGCAAACAAAAAAGGCGATTCTCACGTTAACGGCTTGACTGGTGCAATGGCACTGACGCGTCATAAAGCGTTTCCGGTGCGATATCCAGGTTGCCCGGCCAGCAAACCGTATCGAATGCAACATAGGCCTGCTGAAACAAGGAAATATCTTTCAGTCGGGTAAATACACCTTTATCCAGATAGGGACGCACATCAAACAGACGCGCCTCACCTGTGCTGAATTCCAGTTCGATATGAAAATCAGGCCTTGGATGCACTTTCGTAACAGATTCCATAGTCAGTCCTCCCTATTGAAGCGGCTCAATTCTAAACGGTGCTTCACCATTCACCGCCAACTCCCAGTTGGCCATAAGTGCTTCACGATGAATTCAATCCATGCCTGAACCAATTTTGCCTTTCCTTGGGGAATTTGGCCTGACAGCACCACACCATCCACGATGGAAAATGAAGCATCCTCACCTTGGTATCTGGCGTGAATGTGCGGCAACTTATGTCGCTCGTCATCAAAGAAATACAGATAGATAACGATCCCATAAAACATGCTGATAGTCGGCACCTGACGCTCCCTGAACATTGTTTACTCACGGTTCGTAGATTACTGGATTCCCGCCAGACCGCAAGGTCTGCCTGTCTTGAGCATATCGAAAGACGGGAATGACTCCAATGAAAAACGGGCCTCCGAAGAGGCCCGTTTCCATCCAAACTGACAGTTAAATCAGATCATAGCCAGCCACTTTGGCTGCAGTTTTTTGCAGCCTTATTGATGGCTAGTCGTTCATCAGAACTTCTTGCGCAGACCGGCGATAAGCAGGCTGGAGCTGCCACCCGGAGTCATGCCCGCAGCAACACCGTTGGTCATCACGCTATGTGCAGCGGTGCCGGAGTCGTTTTTCACGCTCTCGAAGGCGACATAAGCGGTGGTGGCCTTGGACAGGTTCTGCTGGTAGCCGACCATGAAGCCCTTGCCGTTCTTGGCATTACCGTCGATAGAGTTGGCGGCATAGGACGCCATCACCGAGCCGGAACCCATGGGCATCACGCCGGAGAAGGAGAACAGGCTGTTGGTGGTTGCGGTCTTGCTAGAAGCGTAAGTACCCATCAGCTTGGCCACGCCCAAGTCATAGGATGCACCAAGGACGGTGTCGGTCTTGCTCTGGAAGCCGGTGTCATCATCAGAGTCCTTGCCATAAAGCGCGGTGACGGACAGGGGGCCGTCGGCATAGGTACCGGACAGCATCATGACCGTCGTCTTGTTGCCAGCCACCGCACCACTGGCCAGGCTGGAATTGGCACCATCAGCGATACCCGTGGAGTAGTTCACTTCGGCACTGAACGGGCCCATCTTCGGTGTGGCATAGGCGACGGTCTGGGTCATGCGGGCTCCACCCGCCAAGAAAGAACCGGCACCAGCATTGATGCTCTGCAGTGGGGAAATCAGCGAGCCGTAGGTCGGGTCATACTTCAGGTTGAAGAAGAACGCCACGGTGTGCAGGTAGCCGGTGGAAACCGTGCCGAAATTGCCGGACAGAGCCAGCTTTTCTTGGCGGGTGGTAAACGGAACATCTGTGACTGTTGGTGTTCCATTTTTTTCGGTATCCAACCCGTATTCCACATTGATGCTGACCTTCATGCCGTTGTCCAGGTCTTCGGAAGCATTGACGCCGATACGCGAAGCGGACAGACCGCCAGACACGGCACGCAGGTCGCTCTCGTGTCCGTCGCTGGAAACGGAAGCAATGCCGCCGTCGATGATGCCGTACACGCTCGCATCGGCAGCGAGGACAGGGGTGGAAAATGCAGCGGCGATAGCCAGTGCGATAAGTTTCTTTTGCATCGTTATTCTCCTCTTGAATTTAGAATCGGCCCTGAAGACGAGCGTTGCTTTTTTTCGCTTCGGGGCCAAACGTATTACAAACGTCTTACAACATACTTACAGCAGGGTTATTCACCGCCGACATTGAGCGGCAAACGCTCGAATCAGCCACCAAAGCAGTTGATCTGCGCCGGATTATGCAATGAACGCGTCGGCAAAATTTGATTTATGACAAAAAAATTACTGGCTGTTGTTTTTATGCAACACGATGCCGGCATTTGCCTTAGCCCGCCACACTCGGTAGCATCCTCCCCCGTTTGGGGCACCAGCCATCGCACTATCAATCGGGCTTCCGCACAACATAAATCGCCTGACGAACCACCCCGCCTCAACCAGAAATTTATTTATCCGACAGATGATTCTCTCCGACCGCGTCAATACCTACGGGCAAGACCTGCTCCGCCGTTACGGCGAACGCATCCACAAGATCGCGCTCGATGTCGGCATGACCTGCCCCAACCGCGACGGCAGCAAAGGCACCGGCGGCTGTACCTTCTGCAATAACGACTCGTTCAGCCCCAACGGACACACACCCCCCACCCTGCACGAACAGCTGGCCTCGGGACGGCGCGCAATTTCCGGCGGCACCCGGGCCACAAAATTCATCGCCTATTTCCAAGCCTATACCAATACCTATGCCGAGATCGAGCGTCTGCGCGCGCTGTACGGCGAAGCGCTGGCTGAGCCGGATGTCATCGGCCTCGCCATCGGCACCCGCCCCGACTGCGTGCCGGCCGAGGTGCTCGATCTGCTGGTTGAGTTCCGCGCGGGCGGGCTGGAAGTGGTGCTGGAACTGGGGCTGCAATCCGCCTTCGACGAAACGCTGCGCCGCGTCAACCGCGGCCACGGTCTGGCCGAGTATGAAGCAACCGCACGGGCGGCACGGCGGCGCGGCATCCCGGTATGCGCCCACCTGATCGTCGGCCTGCCCGGCGAGGACGAGTCGCACTACCACACCACGCTCGACACGGTGCTCGACATCGGGGTGGACGGGCTCAAGCTGCATCCGCTGCATGTGGTGAAACACACGATGCTGGCGCACGAGTGGCGCAAGGGCGAGTACACGCCGCTGGCGCGCGAGGAATACATCCGCATCGCCGCCGACCTGATTGAGCGCACACCGGAACATGTGGTCTATCACCGCATCACCGGCACCGCACCAAAAGACATCCTGCTGGCCCCGGACTGGGCTGCGCAGAAATGGAGCGTGCTGAACGGCATCGAGCGTGAATTGCGCCTGCGCAATAGTCGCCAGGGGCTGCGTGCGGGGAACACGTCCGGGCTGCAACCGCCGCTGCGCCTGCTCCAGCCACTGCAACCTTTCGCCTGAAAGTTCGCTTGTGATTCAGGCAGAGTCGTCGGGATAGCGCCGCAGCCCTTCCCGCACCGTGTCAGGGCTGCGGTCCGACCCGCAAAACCATTGCTACAGGAATACGCGGGCGAGTTCCGCGCCGGGATCGGCGGCGCGCATGAAGGCTTCGCCAACAAGGAAGGTATGCACCTGATGGTCACGCATGTGTTTGACGTCCTGCGCGGTAAAAATGCCGCTTTCGGTGACGACGATGCGCTCCGGCGGGATTTGTGACAGCAGGTCGAGCGTGGTTTGCAGACTGACTTCGAAGGTGCGCAGGTTGCGGTTGTTGATGCCGATGAGTGGCGTCTTGAGCTGTAACGCGATTTCCAGTTCCCTGCCGTCATGCACTTCAACCAGCACTGCCATGCCGAGCTTGTGCGCCAGTTTTTCAAAGGACTGCATCTGTTTCAGCGTCAGCGCCGCCGCGATGAGCAGGATGGCATCCGCACCCATCGCACGCGCCTGCCAGATCTGGTATTCGTCCAGCATAAAATCCTTGCGCAATACCGGTAACTCGCACGCGGCGCGCGCCTGCTGCAGGTATTCGGCACTGCCCTGGAAGAATTGCGCGTCGGTCAGCACGGAGAGGCAGGCCGCGCCGTGTTGCGCGTAACTTCGCGCGATTGCCGCGGGATGGAAATCGGCGCGAATGACCCCTTTGCTGGGACTGGCTTTTTTGATTTCGGCGATGACGGCGGCCTGGCCGGCGGCGATCTTGCCGCGAATCGCACCGACGAAATCGCGCGCGGGCGGCGTCTGCTCCACCTCGGCGCGCAGTTTGGGCAACGACTTGACGGAGAGCGCAGTGGCGACTTCCTGTGCCTTGACCGCGAGGATTTTGTTCAGAATGTCGGACATTTCACTCGTCATTCCCGCGCAGGCGGGAATCCAGTTATTCAATAAATAAATCAGGTTTACCTGCTTCGCAGTTATTTCAAACAAACTGGATTCCCGCCGCAGCCTGCCCTCGAAAGAATTAGTCGGGGGCGGGAATGACAAAGCATGAGGCGCGCATTCTACACTGCCGTCATTCCCGCGCAGGCGGGAATCCAGTAAACTCCGCCACCATGCAACCTGCGGTATATATTCTTGCCAGCCTTATGGCACGCTGTACACTGGGGTCACAAGTGATTTGCACAAACGTGTCTGGGAACACAAAAACGATTGTGTCGAGGGCTTTTCCAAACGATATGGCGTCCACCTCCTCGTTTATTTTGAAGTCCATGGCGACATGATTTCAGCGATCAACCGCGAGAAACAAATCAAGAAATGGAATCGCGCATGGAAGATTCGACTGATTGAATCAATGAACTCCGAATGGCGCGATTTGTGGAATGAAATAATCTAACTAGATTCCCGCCACAGCCTGCCCTCGAATGGGGTAGTCGGGGGCGGGAATGACGGGATTGTGATGGAAAACATAAAGGATTACATGAAGTCAGTCGGGCAACAGGCGCGCACCGCATCGCGCGCGATGGCGCTGGCAGACACTAACGCCAAAAACCGCGCGCTGGAAAATATCGCGACCGCGATCATGCTCAATGGCGTAAAGCTCCTTGCCGAAAATGCCAGGGATGTCGCCGCCGCCCAAAGCAATGGTCTGGATGCAGCCTCCATCGACCGCCTCACCCTCACCGAAAAGACCCTCAAGAGCATGGCGGAAGGTCTGCGCCAGATCGCCGCGCTGCCCGATCCCATCGGCGAGATCAGCAACATGAAATATCGTCCGTCCGGCATTCAGGTTGGCAAGATGCGCGTGCCGCTTGGCGTGATCGGCATCATCTACGAATCACGTCCGAACGTGACGGCGGATGCAGCCGGCCTGTGCCTGAAATCCGGCAACGCCGCCATCCTGCGCGGCGGCTCGGAGGCACTCCATTCCAACCAGGCCATCGCCGCCTGCGTGCATCAGGGGCTGCGCGAGGCGGGGTTGCCGGAGACGGCGGTGCAGGTGGTGAACACCACCGACCGCGCGGCGGTGGGCGAGCTGATCACGATGAAGGATTATGTCGATGTGATCGTGCCGCGCGGCGGCAAGAGCCTCATCGCACGCATCTCCGACGAAGCGAAAATACCCGTCATCAAACACCTGGACGGTATCTGCCATGTGTATATCGACGACGAAGCTGATCTTAGAAAAGCCATCCGCATCGCCGACAACGCCAAGACCCATCGCTACGGTGTGTGCAACGCGATGGAGACCTTGCTGGTGAATGCCAATGTCGCCGCACAAGTATTGCCGGAACTTTGCAATATCTATTTGAACAAGGGCGTGGAATTGCGCGGTGATGAAGCGGCGCGCAAATTGGTTGCCCCAATGGCGGCGGCGACCGGGGAAGACTGGCGCACCGAATATCTCGCGCCGATCCTGAGTGTGCGTGTGGTGGCCAACCTGGACGAGGCCATCGACCACATCAACACCTACGGCTCGCAGCACACCGACAGCATCGTTACGGAAAATTATTCCAAAGCGATGCGTTTCCTGCGCGAGGTGGATTCTTCCAGCGTGATGGTGAACGCCTCGACGCGCTTCGCCGACGGNNACAAGATCCATGCGCGCGGCCCGGTGGGGCTGGAAGGATTGACGTCGCAGAAATACATCGTGCTGGGAAGCGGGCAGATTCGTATGTAGGTCGGGTTTTAACCCGGCAATAAATCGCAGGAAACTGTCGGACTGAAGTCCGACCCACAATGGAGAAATGATCATGGGCACTATCGAAATCAAGGTACCGGACATCGGCGGATTCAAGGGTGTGGCGGTGATCGAGATCGCGGTAAAGGCAGGCGACGCCGTTGAAAAAGAGCAGGCGCTGATCTCGCTGGAGACCGACAAGGCGACGGTGGACGTGCCATCGCCTGCCGCCGGTGTGGTGAAAGAATTGAAAGTCAAAGTCGGCGACAAGGTCTCCGAGGGCTCGGTGATCCTGCTGCTGGAAAGCAGTATGGCAGCCCCGGCTCCCGCCGCCAGCCAACCCGCTCCTGTTTCTGCACCGCAAGTCGCGCCAACAGCGGCAGTCAAGGCTGCCAAGGGTGATATTCACGCCGAAGTCGTGGTGCTCGGTGCCGGCCCCGGCGGCTACACCGCAGCCTTCCGCGCGGCCGACCTCGGCAAACAAGTCGTACTGGTCGAAAAGCACGCATCGCTCGGCGGCGTGTGTCTCAACGTCGGATGCATCCCGTCCAAGGCGCTGCTGCATGTAGCCAAGGTCATCAGCGAAGCGGAAGAAGTCGGCCATCACGGCGTGACCTTCGCCAAGCCGAAGATCGATATCGACGCCATCCGTACCTGGAAAGAAAGCGTGATCGGCAAACTGACCGGTGGCCTCGCCGGTTTGGCAAAACAGCGCAAGGTGCAGGTGGTGCGCGGCACGGCGAAGTTCACTTCGCCCAACAGTCTCGCGGTTCAGACTGCCGAAGGCGAGAAGGTCGTCACCTTCGACAATGCCATCGTGGCGGCCGGCTCCAGCGTGGCGCGCATCCCCGGCTTCCCCTACGACGACGAGCGCATCATCGACTCCACCGGCGCGCTGGCATTGAAAGACGTGCCGAAGCGCATGCTGGTCATCGGCGGCGGCATCATCGGCTTGGAGATGGCGACGGTGTATGACGCGCTGGGCGCGAAGATCAGCGTGGTCGAACTGATGGATCAACTGATGCCGGGCGCGGACAAGGATATGGTGAAGCCGCTGCACACGCGCATTGCAAAACGCTACGAAGCGATCATGCTAAAAACCAAGGTCACAAAGATCGAAGCGACGAAGGCCGGCCTGAAAGTGACCTTCGAAGGCGAGCAGGGACCCGCCGAGCCGCAGGTGTATGACCGTGTGCTGATGGCCGTCGGACGCAGTCCCAATGGCCGCCTGATCAATGCCGAAGCGGCGGGGCTGGCGGTGAACGAGCGCGGCTTCATTCCAGTGGACAAGCAGATGCGCACCAACGTGCCGCACATCTACGCCATCGGCGACATCGTCGGCAACCCGATGCTGGCGCACAAGGCGGTGCACGAAGGCAAAGTGGCGGCGGAGAACATCGCCGGACACAAGGCGTTCTTCGAGCCGCTGACGATTCCGTCGGTCGCCTATACCGACCCCGAAGTGGCCTGGATGGGGCTCACGGAAACCGAGGCAAAAGCGAAAGGGATCGAATACGAAAAGGGCAGTTTTCCGTGGGCCGCCTCCGGCCGCGCGCTTGCCATGGATGCCGAACAGGGTTCCACCAAGGTACTGCTCGATCCGAAGTCGCGCCGCATCCTCGGCATGGGCATTGTTGGCGTCAACGCGGGCGAGCTGATCGCCGAAGGCGTGCTGGCGCTGGAGATGGGCGCGGACATGGAAGATATCGGCCTCACCATCCATCCGCACCCGACACTGTCGGAGACGCTGTGCTTCGCCGCCGAGATGGCGGAAGGCACGATCACCGACCTGCTGCCGCCGCGCAAAAAATAATGCGCCTGCTGCTGTTGCCCCTGTTGCTCGCGTTGAGTGCGCCTTGCAGCGCATTCAATCTCGACGATCTCAAGTCCAAACTCGACGAGTTGAAGCAACCGCCCTCACAAAGTTCGAGCGAGGCATCGGGGCTGGACCGATTCAGCACACAGGATCAGGTCACCAGCCTGAAACAGGCGCTCAGTCAGGGTGCGGAGAATGCGGTCAGGGAGCTCGCCCGGCAGAACGGTTATCTGGGCAATGAGAAAGTGCGCATCCCGTTGCCGGAGAATTTGCAAAAGGCCGATCGCGCGTTGCGCAAGATCGGTCTGGGCAAGTACCCGGACAACCTGATCACGGCGATGAACCGCGCCGCCGAGGCGGCCGTGCCGGAAGCCAAAACATTGCTGCTCGGCGCGGTGAAAAGCATGACCGTGACCGATGCGAAAGACATCCTGCTCGGCAAAGACGATGCGGCCACGCAGTATTTTCGCCGCAGCACAGATTCTGCGCTAACCGGGAAATTCAAACCCATCGTCGCCCGCTCCATGCAGCAAGTCAGCCTTGCCCAAGCCTACGACCGCTTCGCCGCCAAAGGCGTGCGTCTGGGACTGGTAGAGGAACGCGATGCGCACCTCGACGACTACATCACGCGCAAGGCGCTGGACGGTTTGTTTCTGATGATGGCGGAACAGGAACGCCTGATCCGCGCCGACCCGCTCAAGGCGAGCGGCGATCTGGCGCGGAAAATTTTCGCGGCGATCAAGCCTTAATCATTCCGTCATTCCCGTGACCGAGACCGCCAGCCTCACCTCGCTTTTCATCAGCAGCTTCCTCGCCGCCACCCTGCTGCCCGGCGGATCGGAGGCGGTATTGTTCGCAGTCCTCAAGGCTTTCCCCGAAACCTTCTGGCTCACCCTCGCCCTCGCCACCGTAGGCAACACGCTGGGCGGCATGGTGAGCTTTGGCATGGGTTGGCTGTTGCCGCAGTTTCGACACGGTGGTGCGGAGCACTCCGGTGCGGGAGGAACTGCACCTGGCCCGCTGACGCGGACAGTCAAAGTTTCGGATGAAGCTGCACGAGCCAGGACGCAGCAACTGAAACATGTGGAGAAAGTTAAATGCTACGGAACGCCCGTCTTGCTGTTGGCGTGGACACCGCTGCTCGGCGATGCGCTGTGTGTTGCGGCTGGCTGGTTGCGATTGAATCCATGGCAGGCCGCGCTGTACATGGCCATCGGAAAATTCGCGCGTTATCTGGTTATCGCGTGGGCGGCTTAATGATTATTCAAGTTTGCGCCGGATGCCTTCAAGCGTTTCCCGCGCAACCTCCCCGAGTGGACCGCCCAGTTCGACCGCGCGTTGTGCGTAAAGTAACGCCTCTTCATCGCGCCCCAGATCGGACAGTGTTTGTGCCAGGTTGTTCAGCGCCGCGACCGAATCGGGATGCGCTGCGACAGCCTGTCTGAAATCCGCTTCCGCCTGCACGAGATCTTTCGTGCGGTAGGCAGTATTCCCCGCACCAATCCGTGCCGCCAGACTTTGCGGCCAGCGTTGCACCGCCGCGAGGTACGCGCTGCGCGCCCCCCGCAAATGCCCGGCCCTTTCCAGCGCACTCACGGCGGAAACAAACGATGCTTCCCCGGCACTGCGCGGAATCCTGCCCGGCGGCAATGCCAGCATCGCCCAATAGCCGCTGCGCGCCCAAGTACGCTCAAAGGTAGTCATCGGTAGAACTTGGCGCTGTTCGCGCCCGGAGCGCAGGATGACCTCCCGGCGCTCCAGGTCGTAGCCGATCACCACCGCGTAGTGCCAGACCGGATACCAACCCAATCCCAGATTCTGCAACACAATCACCGGTGTGCCGTCAGCCACTTCGGCCAGCAAATTGGCCAGCTCAGGCACCAGTTGATAGGCGACCACGCCGTGGCGCCGCACCGCCGCCAGCATCTCGACCTGCAGGCTGCCCTGGCGTTGCGGCAGATACACTTCCGGCTTCAGCCCCTCCGGATCGGCCGCCACGCCTGCCGCATTCAATACCATCGCCAGCGCCGCCGGGCCGCATTGATAATCTTCCTGCGCATGAAAGGGAACGTCAGCAAGCTCGGCGCGACGCACCAGCTGGTCAGACGGCGCATCCAGCACGGCACGGGTTTGCAGCGTGCCGCCGCAACCTCCAATCAGCAAAAAAAGAACGCCCGCCAGAAGGCGGGCGGACAGTTCCAACACGGTGGTTTAACGGATGGAACGGGTGAACGGAAATATTTTGGTATAGCCGAGAATGTCGGTCACCAGCAACACGATAAAGACGAACACCGCAGTGCCGATGATATCGCCACCGGCCGGCAGTTGGTCCAATTTTCCGGATACCTGAATGGCTTCTTCATCGGTCAACGCACTAACGCGTGCTTTCGCCTGTTCACTCGTTACCCCTTTGGCTTCGAGTTGGGCGCGCACATCATCGCGCTCGACCAGTGCCATGATCCTGGCGCGGCTCTGCTCGGCCAGGGCGTGACTCACCGCCTGATCGGTTTCCACCATCTGTGCAGACGCCGTCAAAGGCATGCCGACACCCAGCATAAGCACCATCATCACGCGGCTGGCCCAACGCATAAATACGGAATGTTGCTGTTTCATCTTGAATCCTCCCCAAAGAGTTGAATGGATACCATCAGCGACCGATACCAAATACACCACTGGCACGGGGATAGTAGCAGGTCAGCCCTCGCTTGCGCAAAGTGGGGCAACTATCCGGCGTAGCCGATCTCGCGCAGGGCATCGTGAATTTTTGCGGAAAGCAAAGTGTGCCCCTCTGCATTCGGATGGATCTGGTCGCCCTTGAGCAGCGGGTCGGACAAAACCTCGGCGATCGCATCCTCGATCAGTGGCACCTGTTGCGATTTGGCCACCTGGCGGTAGAACTCCGGTGTGGACAGCTTGCGCAGCACCGCACCGGCCAGACTGGGTTGCGGCGTCCCCAGCAGCACGATCTGCGCGCCCGCCGCCTTGCACAGGACGACCATGCGAGCGAGATTGGCTTCCGTCTCCGGCAGCGGCAAACGGCGCAACATGTCGTTGCCGCCCAGCGTCAGCAGCACCAGTGCGGGCTGGTGCTCTTCCAGCAATGCGGGCAACCGCTGCAGGGCATCGGCGCTGGTGTTGCCGTTCACACCGCCATTGACAACCAGCCAGCCCGTGCGCGCCGCCAACAGCGCAGGCCACGCCTGATCGGATGCCACACCCGCACCCGCCGTCAGGCTGTCGCCCAGCGCGAGCACGACACTGCCGGCGGGCAATGCGGCCTGTTTCTCCACCTCGCCGCAAGCGGCCAATAAAACAACCGCCAGCAGCAACAGCCAACGTATCGTGCGCATCTCAGTTACCGGCCTTCAGCATCGCCACACCCCAGTCCACGCCAAAACCCGTCACTTCGGTTCCCACCGCGCCCAACCCGCCGTCGCAATGGCTGGCCGATAAATCCACGTGCAGCCACGGCGTGTCGTGTTCGACGAAGCGTTTGAGGAAGCGCGTGGCGAGGATGTGGTCGGCCTCGCCGTCCAGCGTGCATTGTTTGATGTCGGCGACCTTGGAATCGAGCGCCGATTCGTAGTCTTCATCCTGGGGGAACGCACACAGACGTTCGCCGGTCTGTTTGCCGACGCTCACCGCGCGTTGCGCCAATTCATCGGTCGTGCCGAACACGCCGCTGTAGCGCGCGCCGAGCGCCATCGCCATGCTGCCAGTGAGCGTGGCAAAGTCGATCATCAGGTCGGGTTTCGCGCGCGAGGCGAGCGTCAGCGTATCAGCCAGCACCATGCGCCCCTCGGCGTCGGTGTGGATGATCTCTATGTACGTGCCGTTGAGAGCCTTCACGATATCGTTCTGTTTGTACGCTTTCGGGCTGATGTGGTTCTGTGCCAGTGCCAGCCAGCAGTCGATGTTCAGCGCCAACTTTTGCTGTGTCGCCGCGAGCAGGATGCCGAGGCTGACGGCAGAACCGTTCATGTCCTCGTGCATATTGTGCATGTAGCGCGACGGCTTAAGGTTGTGGCCGCCGGTGTCGAAGCAGATGCCTTTGCCGACCAGCGCGACAGTCTGTTTAGCCTTCGGATGCTTGTATGTCAGATGCACGATGGCGGCATCATCATTGTCGCTGCCCTGCGCCACCGCAACGAACGCGCCCGCGCCCATCTTGCGCAACGCTTTCATGTCGAATTCTTCGTGCTTCCATTTGTTTTCTGTCGCCAGTTTTTTCACGCGCTGACGGTATGCGCCCGGCGTCAACTCGTTCGGCGGCAACACGGTCAGCTCGCGGCACAACAGATTGCCCGCCGCCTGCGCCCTGAGCGCGTCGAAAATCTGTTGTGGGTCGGACTTTAGTCCGACGTGTCGGGCTGAAGCCCAATCCACAGACTTATTCACCCCGTACAGATCGATCTTCTGCAAGGCCTTGCGCTCGTCCTTCTTCTTGTGCACCGGCAGCAGCGCGCCGTTCACCCAGGCGCCATACACCGCCAGCTCGGCGGCACGTTGCGCCTGACTGCCGGACACCGCAATCGCAATCGCCTTGGGCTGCTCGGCCAGCAGCAATTGCAGTGCCTTGCGGGTCTGTGACTGCAAGGTAAACGTGTCTTTTTCGAAATCCAGCATCGCCCACGCCACCAGTGTGCCGTTGGCGGCATTCGCGGCGACCGGAGTTTTCGCCAGTTCCTCCGCCTTCATGGCGCGGCGCTTCAGCACCGATGCCAGCAATGCAGCGTATGGCGCATCCTTGGGCAATGTCTTGTTTTTCGGCAATAGCACCAGCAGGTGCGTGGCGGTCAACGTCTTGGGCAGGGCGGGAAACAGGGTCAGTTGTGCTAGCATTGCGTCCTCGAATTTAGTCATAAAACGCCGCGATTATACGGGCTACACCATGCGCCAATACCTCGATCTGATGCAGCACGTGCTCACCCACGGCACCACCAAATCCGACCGCACCGGCACCGGCACCACCAGCGTGTTTGGTTACCAGATGCGCTTCGATCTCTCGCATGGCTTCCCGCTGGTCACTACCAAGAAGTGCCACCTCAAATCCATCGTCCACGAACTGCTGTGGTTCCTGCAGGGCAGCACTAACACCCAGTACCTGAAGGACAACGGCGTCAGCATCTGGGACGAGTGGGCGGACGAGAACGGCAACCTCGGACCGGTGTACGGCAAGCAGTGGCGCTCGTGGGAAGCGGTCGATGGCCGCGTGATCGACCAGATCAAGATCGCCGTCGACCAACTCAAGACCAACCCCGATTCGCGCCGCATCATCGTCTCGGCGTGGAACGTGGGCGAACTGGACAAGATGGCGCTCGCGCCCTGCCACGCCTTTTTCCAGTTCTACGTGGCGGACGGCAAGCTCTCATGCCAGCTCTACCAGCGCAGCGCCG
>DISA01000003.1:18304-18495 GCA_002421915.1 Gallionellaceae bacterium UBA6222 | reverse complement strand
GCGACGTGCTGCACTCGCGCGTGGCACGCTCGCAGATCCACGCGCTGACCACACTGGGCGTGCCCGAAGTGCGCGTAGTCGCGCCGAAGACCCTGCTGCCGTCGCAGGTCGAAAAGCTTGGCGTACGCGTGTTCCACGACATGGAGCAGGGCTTGAAGGATGTCGATGTGGTGATGATGCTGCGCCTGCAG
>DISA01000003.1:9640-18171 GCA_002421915.1 Gallionellaceae bacterium UBA6222 | reverse complement strand
TCAAGAACGGTCGCCTGATCGACCCAAAAAACAAGCTCGACGCGCAGCAGAATGTGTTCATCGTCGATCGCCGCATCGCCGCCATTGGCAAGGCACCCGACGGTTTCGTCGCGACGCAGGTAATCGATGCCAACGGGCTGGTCGTGATGCCCGGGCTGGTCGATGTCGCCGCGCGTTTGCGTGAGCCGGGCTATGAATACAGGGCCACGCTGGAATCGGAGATGACTGCGGCGGTGGCTGGCGGTGTTACTTCGCTCGCCTGCCCGCCCGACACAGACCCGCCACTGGACGAGCCGGGTCTGGTGGAGATGCTGAAACACCGCGCGCGTTCACTCAACCAGTGCCGCGTGTTCCCGGTCGGCGCGCTGACCTACGGATTGAAAGGGGCGGAGCTCACCGAGATGGTTGAGCTCACCGAAGCCGGCTGCAAGGCGTTCAGCCAGGCCGACGCACCGCTGACCGACACCCGCGTGCTGTTGCGCGCCATGCAGTATGCGGCGACCTTCGGCTANNGCGTGTGGCTGCGCCCGCAGGACAGTTTCCTGGCCAAGAACGGTGTGGCGCATGATGGTGAAGTTGCCACCCGCCTCGGCCTGCCACCCATTCCAGTAGTGGCAGAAACCATCGCGCTTTCTACCATGCTGCAACTGGCGCGGGAGACCGGCGTCACCTTGCACATCTGCCGCGTTTCCAGTGCGGCGGCGGTCGACATGATCCGCGCCGCCAAAGCCGAAGGCCTGAACGTCACCTGCGACGTATCCATGAACCATGTGCACCTGACCGAGATGGACATCGGTTTCTTCGACGCCAACTGTCACCTGATGCCGCCGCTGCGCAGCCAGCGCGACCGCGCCGGACTGCGCGCCGGATTGCTCGACGGTACCATCGACGCGATCTGCTCCAACCATTCGCCGGTGGATGACGACGCCAAGCAATTGCCGTTCGCCGAGGCAGAAGCCGGGGCGACCGGGCTGGAACTGCTGCTGCCGCTGGTGCTGAAATGGGCGGAGCAGGAGAAGGTGCCTCTGCTCCACGCGCTGTCGCGCATCACCAGCAATCCGGCGCAACTGCTGGGCCAGAAGATGGGTCACCTGTCGCTGGGCGCGCATGCCGACATCTGCATCTTCGACCCGGCCGCCAACTGGCGCGTGGAGCCTGCCGCCTTGCGCAGTCAGGGCAAGAACACGCCGTTCAACGGTTATGAGATGCAGGGCCGCGTGCGCTACACCCTGCTGGACGGGCAGGTTGTCTATCAAGGTTAGCGGGCTTTCAACCTCTTCCATGAGCACCATCACCCCGCCAGCCAGTAACCGTTATCAAGACTTCCTGCGCGACATCAAAACGCAGGTTGCGCAAAGCCGGCTTGGCGCGGCGCGAGCGGTCAATCGCAGCCTTATCGGATTGTATTGGTCGCTGGGCAAGATGATTGTGGAGCGCCAGGAAGACCTGGGCTGGGGGAGTGCGGTGGTGGATCGGCTGTCCGCCGATCTGCGCGATGAATTCCCCGATATGACTGGTTTTTCGCCGCGCAACCTTTGGGACATTAAACGCCTCTACGAAACCTATTCCAGCGCTCCCGAATTTCTGCGACAGCTTGTCGCAGAAATTCCATGGGGGCAAAACATCCTGATTTTTCAACGGGTAAAAGACGAAGCCGCACGCGGCTATTATCTGGAAGCCACCGCACGGCTGGGCTGGACGCGCAATGTGCTGCTCAACCAGATCAAGGCCGAAGCGTACCAAGCCGGCCTGCAGGACAAGACGCACAACTTCCCCGCTGTGCTGCCGCAGCACTTGGCCGAGCAGGCCGATGAGGCGCTGAAAAGCCGCTACAGCCTCGAATTTCTGGGCATCAACCAGGCCGTGCATGAGCGCGAGCTGGAAAAAAGGCTCATCGCCCGGCTCAAGGATTTCATGATTGAGTTGGGCTATGGATTTTGCTTCGTGGGCAGCCAATACCGGCTCACGCTGGGCGAAAACGAATATTTTCTGGACCTATTGTTCTACCACCGCTTCCTGAAATGCCTGGTTGCGGTCGAGCTTAAGACCGGGCGCTTCCGCCCCGAGTATGCGGGCAAGATGGATTTCTATCTCGAAGTGCTGAATGAGAAAGAGCGCGCGCCGGACGAGAACCCCGCCATCGGCATCATCCTGTGCGCCGAGCGCGACCAGCTGGAAGTCGAGTTCAGCCTGAAGTCCAAAGCGAATGCCATCGGTGTGTCAACATACCAGCTCTATCCCAAGCTGCCTCAGGAATACCGGGGCCGTTTGCCGACCGAAGAAGACTGGCAACGCCTGCTTGAATCGGCGCGGGATTCGGAAGCGTCAGCATGACTATAGGCTCCCGGCTGTTGCTCATCGTTTTCTCATGGCGTAACAAAATTCAAGCAGTTCCTTTTTAAAACAATCAGGTTAGGAGAATCATGCTGCGAGAAATCCTGAAACGTATTTTAACCGAGTGGCCTAATGCGACGAGCGAGCCATTCGCAGATCATCCGCTAGCTCATGCTATTCGCCAGGAACTTCGTGAGGCAATAAGCTTAATTCTTTCTGAAAAATACCCGAACTACATTGTTTCAGGCAGCGCAGGTGCAGGAAATTGGGCGAACGTCCCATGGCTCTCGATTTTGAACCCTGAAATTACAAAATCTACTCAAGACGGTATTTATCCTGTTTATTTATTTCGAGCTGACGGAGCTGGCGTTTATCTTTCTCTTAATCAGGGTACTACGACCCCACAAAAGCTACTAGGCAAAGCCAAAGCGGATTCGAAAGCCAGTTCGCTCGTAATTAAACTGCGATCAGAAGTTCCAGAATTAGCTAACTGGGGCGTACAACAAATTGAACTGGGCGCTAGCACGGCATTGGGCAAATCATATGAAATGCCAAATATTGCCGCTCGCTACTATGCCGTAAATTCGCTGCCATCCGAAGAAGAGCTTAAAGCTGATTTACTTACCGCCATGAAATTTTATGAAGATATCGAACCTATTTGGCGAGCATCACAACAACCCGAAGAATTAAAGCCTTTATCAGCAATAAACCAAATGCGTTCGGCAGACTCATTAAATGAATTTCGAGAACAGTCGCATGCAGACTTTGCTCAAGCTGGCTTGCGCGCCCCGGATGGTTTGTTGCTCCGTTTTGGCGCCTCTCTTCTCGCCAAGCGTTTCCTCATTCTCACCGGCCTGTCCGGTTCCGGCAAAACCAAACTGGCACACGCTTTTGCTTCATGGCTGACTGAGTCGGAAGACCAGTACCGTCTTGTGGCCGTGGGGGCGGACTGGACGACCAATGAAAACGTGGTCGGCTATCAGGATGCTTTGCAGCCCGCGATTTACCGCAAGCCTTCCAACGGATTGCTGGAAGTGATTTTGCGCGCTGCCACAGATGCGGATCGCCCGTACTTCCTGATTTTGGATGAGATGAATTTGTCGCATGTGGAGCGATACTTCGCCGATATTTTGTCCGCCATCGAGTCGTGGCTGGAGATCGCATTGCATGCGGCGGCGGGAAGTTTGAAGTCAGGCGAGAACGATACCCTGCCTGTGCCGCCCAAAATCTGCCTGCCAAAAAATCTGTTCATCATCGGCACGGTCAATGTGGATGAAACCACCTACATGTTCTCTCCCAAGGTGCTGGATCGCGCCAATGTGATTGAATTCCGCGCCACCGCGGATGATATCGCCGCCTTCCTCGATGCGCCGGCGGCGGTGAACATGAAGTTGCTGGCCGGAAAGGGCGCGGCATTCGGCGCTGCCTTTGTGGCGGAAGCCGCCGCGGAAGTTCAGCTAAAAAGCGAAACGGCGGCAGAGCTCAAGGCACGGCTGGTTGAGGTTTTTGCGGCGCTTGCGCCGATCGGCGCGGAATTCGGCTTCCGCACCGCGTATGAAATCACCCGCTTCGCTTATTACCACGAAAAACTGGCCGGCGCGGACTGGCAATTCAGCGATGCGCTGGATGCGCAAGTGCTGCAAAAGCTGATGCCCAAGCTGCACGGCTCTCAGCGCAGGCTGGAGCCGGTGCTTAAAGCCTTGGAAGAGTTTTGCGCAGCCCATCAGTGCAATGCCAGCATGGAGAAGATACGCCGCATGCAAGACCGCCTGAAAGATGGCTTCACCAGTTTTGCCGAGGCGTAATTGGCCGCGCAGCCGGCCAGCGAAATCCTGGAGTTTTTTAGCAGCAGCGGCACGCCGGTTGCGCGGCTGGCGCTGTATGCGCCGGAAGGCAAAACAGGCAGCTTGCTCCGGCTGGCTGAGGCGGAGGCCAGAGACACCGGGGAAGAGCCGCTGCAGGTTCTGGAGGGGCTGCGCTATGAATATGCATTTGAGGGCGCGGGGGCAGAAAGCCTCAGGCTGGAGGAAGCTTTCGGCAAAGGCATGGTTGAGCCCAGCAACAATCCAAGGCTGGCGCACTGCGGAAGCATCGCAACCGGCCTGAATACGGGGCGGCTGGGTTTGGTGGCGCGCGATGCGGCTGGCGCCGTTGTCGGCAGCGCCGCGCTTGAAGTGCGCTCGCGCAAGCTCGGCTACCGCAATGACTACCGGCAAATGCTGGAAGACATCACCGGGCAGTGCGTGGATTTGCTCATGGAACTGCGCGCGCCGGCGGCCATGCGCCTCGCGCCCGATCCGGGACGGACGCCGGAAACTATCGGCCAGCGCTTTGCTTTCTTGCGCGCGCTGATCGGCTCGCGCCAGTTTGGCGATGCGCTGCACCGCATCGCCACTCATCCCCACCAGCGCTGGGAACCCGAGGAGACCTCCTGCGACACTCGTCGCGGTTTTCGTCCCGATGCCAGGGCAATACGCCAGCTTGCGCGCGCGCCGCGCCGCTCGCCTTTGCCGGACGGGCATCCGCTGGCGAAGGCGATTTCTTCTCTGCCGGAGCGCATATCGGTTTACCGCAATGTGCAAAGCGAAGACACGCCCGAGAACCGCTTCGTCAAATTCGCGCTGCAAACCTTTGTCGGCTTTTTGAACAGAATGCGCCTCAAGCTGGAGGAGGCCGGCAGCGCTGCCGATGCCCGGCTGAGGGATGAAATAGCCGCGCTGGAGGGCCGGCTTGAAACCGTGTTGGCGGCGGATGTGTTTCGCGATGTCTCCGAGCCCGACACGCTGCCGCTGGGCAGCACAGTGTTGCAGCGCAAGGAGGGCTACCGCGAGGTTTATCAGGCGTGGCTCAGGTTTGATATGGCGGCGCGCCTGGTTTGGCGGGGCGGCGATGATGTGTATGGCGCGGGACAGCGCGACATCGCCGCGCTGTACGAATACTGGGTTTTCTTCAAGCTGCTGGATATTGTGGCCAGCGTATTCAAACTTGAAAGACCGGCGGCGCAAACGCTGATTGAAAAAACTGCCGATGGTTTTGGCCTCAAGCTTAAAACCGGCGAGCACTTGGCGTTTCAGGGCGTTTTTTTGGGCGGCGCCCGCCCGCTCAGCGTGCGCTTCAGCTACAACCGCAGCTTTACTCAGAACCGCAACCCGAGCGTTTCAGGTTCCTGGACGGAGCGCATGCGCCCCGATTACACACTGAGTTTATGGCCGTCGGATTTCGACGAGCGCGAAGCCGAGGCGCAGGAGCTCATGGTGCATGTGCATTTCGACGCGAAATATCGCATCGAAAGCATCGAGCAAATATTCGGCAAAGACGACGCGGAACTGGACGAAGCCGGTCGCGAGCGCGACCTGAATTCGGAAAAGCAGGAGCAGCGCGAGGGGCGATACAAGCGCGCCGATCTGCTCAAGATGCATGCTTACCATGACGCGATTCGGCGCACGCAAGGGGCTTACGTTCTGTATCCCGGAGACAAAGCCAAGCAGTGGGAAGGCTATCGGGAAATCCTTCCCGGCATTGGCGCCTTCCCGATCAGGCCCGGCAATGGCGCGCAGGAAGTCGAGAAGTTTGTGCGCGAAATCGTCGAGCACACGTGCGACCGGGCAACGGCGCGCGAGCGCCAGAGTTACCATGCCTACCGGGCGCAGGAGGCACCAGCGGCCTACTCCGTGCTGCGCGCATATCCCGAGCGCGGCGCGGTTTCGGCTTCGCGCCACACGCCGCCCGCGGAAACTTTTGTGCTGGTGGGCTGGAGCAAAGGCGAAGAGCATTTGAAATGGATTTTGCGCGAGAAGCTTTATAACTTCCGCATGGACACCCGCGCCGGGTCGCTGCGTCTTGAGCCCGAGATTGCCGCAGCGCAATACCTCTTGCTGCACGGCGAGGGCGCAAAGGCGGAGCCCGGTTTGCTGCGGATCACCTCAAAGGGGCCGCGAGTGCTCTCTAAAGATGCCTTGAAACGCAAAGGCTACCCGGGCGAGCCGGGCGGCGATTTTTATCTGGTCTTCGATGTTGAGCAGGCCGGCGAGTTTGACAGTTTCAGCTGGGACTATGCCAAGCTGCCCAATCGGCCAGGCGGGAGGCAGTCCGCCGCGCCTTTTGCCGTTGCGCTGGATGCGGTATTGGCGGCTGCGCGCAGTTGATCCGCCATGGCCGACATCTGGAGCAAGCAGAAGAGGTCGGAGGTGATGTCCCTGATCCGCTCGCGCGGAAACAAGGCAACAGAGTTGCGCCTGATCGCGATCTTCCGGGAGTTCGGCATCACCGGCTGGCGGCGCAACCAGCCGCTTCTGGGCAAGCCGGATTTCACCTTCCGGCGCGAGCGGGTTGCTGTCTTTGTAGATGGCTGCTTCTGGCACGGATGCCCAAGATGCTATCGCCGCCCCGGCAGCAACCGGAAATATTGGGATGCCAAAATTGCCGCCAATCGCAAGCGGGACAGGCACGTGAGCCGCGAGCTGCGCAAACTCGGGTGGCAAGTTGTCCGTATTTGGCAGCATCAACTGGCCAAACCGGCGCGAGCTGCCGGTCGGGTTATCCGCGCGTTGGAATCGGCTTGATAGTCAGGCACCTGAAACACGGGCTTATCTACAATATCCTGCAAGCAAAAGGACAAAGCGCGGAGAGGCGCGAATGTTTGGTGTAGTAAAATGAAGTTGCCCATATCATCATTGCTGCATTTATTTTCTGTCTCCATATGAACCCATTACTCGATTTCACCGGTCTGCCGCGATTTGCGCAGATCAAACCCGAACACGTCGCGCCCGCCATCGAACAGTTGCTGGCGGAAAACCGCGCACTCATTGCTCGCTTGCTCGCCAATAATTCGTTGCCGACATGGGACAATTTCGTGCGCCCGATGGAGGACGCCAACGAACACCTGGCGCGTGCCTGGGGGCCGGTCGGGCATTTGAATGCGGTGATGAATTCGCCCGAATTGCGCGAGGCCTACAACGCGAACTTGCCCAAGATCACCGCCTATTACGCCGAGCTGGGACAGAATCTGCAACTGTTTGAAAAGTTCAAGGCGCTGCGCAACAGCGCCGAATTCGACGGTTTGAGCGTGGCACGCAAGAAGATTATCGAGAACGAGCTGCGCGATTTTCGCCTTGGCGGCGCTGAATTACCGGCAGATCAGAAAGTGCGCTATCTGGCCTTGCAGGAGCGCCAATCCGAACTCTCTTCCCGCTTCTCCGACAACCTGCTCGACGCGACCAACGACTTCACGCTGGTGGTGGAGCAGCGCGGCGAGCTGGGCGGCCTGCCCGAGGACGTATTGCAAACCGCTCGTGAAGCGGCGGATGCGGCCGGCAAGACCGGCTGGATGTTCACCCTGAAAGCGCCATCCTATTTGCCGGTAATGCAGTTCGCCGATAACCGCGGGTTGCGCGAAAAAATATATCGCGCCTACGCCACGCGCGCATCGGAATTCGGCAAGGCGGAGTGGGACAACACGCCGCTGATGGACGAGATCATCGCGTTGCGCGCGGAAGAAGCGGCACTGCTCGGCTTTGTCAACTACGGCGAGCTGTCGCTGGCGGCGAAAATGGCGGAGACCCCGCAACAGGTGGCCGATTTCATGCGCGAACTGGCGCAGCGCGCGCGCCCGTTTGCGGAAAAAGACCTGGCTGAATTGCGCGAATTCGCCCAATCCAGCCTTGGTTTGGCCGAGTTGCATTCGTGGGATATTGCTTACGCCAGCGAAAAATTGCGCGAGCAGCGCTACGCCTTTTCCGAACAGGAGGTGAAGCAGTATTTTCCCGAAGACGCCGTGCTGGCCGGTCTGTTCAAGCTGGTGGAAACGTTGTACGGCTTGCGCATCAAGGTGTCCAGCGCGCCGGTATGGCATGAGACCGTGCGCTTCTTCGATATCCGCGATGCGAATGACAATCTGGTCGGCCAGTTCTACCTTGATCTTTACGCGCGCAACAGCAAGCGCGGCGGCGCCTGGATGGACGACGTGATCACGCGGCGGCGCCTGGGTGACAAGATCCAAACGCCTGTCGCC
The DNA here is from genome assembly GCA_002421915.1 of Gallionellaceae bacterium UBA6222. Classification (GTDB taxonomy): domain Bacteria; phylum Pseudomonadota; class Gammaproteobacteria; order Burkholderiales; family Gallionellaceae; genus Sideroxyarcus. The sequence goes on along the minus strand of DISA01000003.1, from coordinate 9,827 downwards.
TATTTGAATTGCAACTTCTCGGCCCCGGTGGGTAATAAACCTGCACTGTTCACGCACGATGAAGTGCAAACGCTGTTCCACGAGTTCGGCCACGGCCTGCATCATCTGCTGACCGAAGTGGAAGACCTCGGCGTGTCGGGCATCAACGGGGTGGAGTGGGATGCGGTGGAGCTGCCCAGCCAGTTCA
>DISA01000003.1:0-9633 GCA_002421915.1 Gallionellaceae bacterium UBA6222 | reverse complement strand
GCGAACTGTTCGACAAGATGCTGGCTGCCAAGAACTTCCAGAGCGGACTGGCCACCTTGCGCCAGATCGAGTTCGCTTTGTTCGACATGCTGATGCACAGCAACTTCCGGCCCAGCAGCGGCAACGGCGACCGCGACACGTTACTGGCGAAGCCAGCCGATTGCGGGAGCGGTCGCCCAGCCGCTCCTCCCGCACCAAAGGGTTCCACCCCACCGCGTCGGAGCGGCATTCTGCAGCTGCTGGATGAAGTGCGCGCCGAGGTGGCGGTGCTGATCCCGCCCGAGTTCAACCGCTTCCCGCAGAGCTTCGCGCACATCTTCGCCGGCGNNTTACAGCTACAAATGGGCGGAAGTGTTGTCCGCCGACGCCTACAGTCTGTTCGAAGAACACGGTGTGCTCAATCCGGAGATCGGCGCGCGCTTCCGCAGCGAGATCCTTTCCATCGGCGGCGCGCGTCCGGCCATGCAATCCTTCACTTCGTTCCGCGGTCGCGCGCCTTCCATCGATGCGCTATTGCGGCATAATGGGCTGGTCGAGAATGTTTAGGAGATCGCATGAAATCCATCTCTATCATCCTTGCTTGCTGTCTGGCTGTGAGCGTGCAGGCTGGCGAGTTGTACCGTTCCATCGACGCACAAGGCAAAGTGCATTACAGCGATCGGCCGCTGGCCGGCACCGATGACGTCGAACAACTGCATCTGGGCCAGCCGCCCGCGCCGGATGATGCCATTCCATATGAAACTCGGCGCGCGATGCAGTATTTCCCGGTCACGCTGTACGCATCCGCTGGCTGCGGTTCACCCTGCCAGTTGGCGCGTGAATTTTTGCAACAACGCGGCATTCCCTTTAGCGAAAAACAGGTGACTACTCAAGAAGAACTGGATGCCTTCCGCCAGCTCTCCGGCGGTGACAGCATCCCGGCAGCCACTGTTGGCAGGTCCTGGTTGCGCGGCTTTCTCGCCCCGGATTGGAACAAGGAACTGGATGCCGCGGATTACCCCAAGAACGCGCCTTATCGCGCGCGCAGCGCACCATGAAGATTGCAACCTGGAACGTCAATTCGCTCAAGGTGCGCTTGCCGCATCTGCTGGGCTGGTTGGCGGAGCAGCAACCCGATGTGGTGTGCCTGCAGGAAACCAAGCAGCAGGATGCGGATTTTCCCCATGCCGGATTGCAGGCGGCGGGGTATCACACAGTATTCAGCGGCCAAAAAACCTATAACGGCGTCGCCATCCTCAGCCGCTCACCCATCAGCAATGTGCAATATGGCATCCCGGATTTCGATGATGAACAGAAGCGCGTAATCGCCGCCACTATCGATGATGTGCGCATCGTCTGCATCTACGTGCCGAACGGGCAAAGCGTGGACTCCGACAAATACCAGTACAAACTCAAATGGCTGGCGGCGCTGAAGCTATGGCTGAAGGATGAGTTAACAAAATATCCCAAGCTGGCGCTGCTCGGTGATTACAACATCGCCCCCGAAGACCGCGACTGCCACGACCCCGTCGCATGGCAAGGCAATGTGCTGGTGAGTGAGCCCGAGCGCGAGGCCTTCAAAGGTTTGGTGGCGCTGGGTCTGCGCGATGCCCTCCGCCTGTTCGATCAAGACGAGAAAAGTTACTCGTGGTGGGATTACCGCATGCTGGCCTTCCGCCGCAACCAGGGACTGCGCATCGATCACATCCTCATCAGCGAAGCGCTGCAATGCACCGCCTGCGTGATCGACAAGACACCGCGCAAACTGGAGCGTCCGTCCGACCACACGCCGGTGATTGCCGAAGTAAATTGAACACGCCGCGCGTTGAACTCGTCTTTCAGGACGAGTCTTTGCTCATCGTCAACAAACCCGCCGGTCTATTGGCCGTGCCGGGGCGCGGCGCGGACAAGCAGGATTGCCTGTCTGCGCGTATTCAGGCAATTTTCCCCGACGCCTTGGTCGTTCACCGCCTCGACATGGCGACTTCGGGCTTGCTGGTGTTCGCGCGGGGGGCGGCGATGCAGCGCCGTCTGTCGATGATGTTTCAGCGGCGCGAGATCGAGAAACGTTATGTCGCAGTCTGCGCCGGTCAAATGGAGCAGGATTCCGGCAGGATCGCTTTGCCGCTCGCTATTGATTGGCCGAACCGGCCGAAGAGCAAGGTCGATTACGCGCAGGGCAAGCCCTCACTCACCCGCTATCGCGTGCTCGACATTCTGGAAAATCAATCACGCCTGGCGCTGGAGCCGGTCACCGGGCGCACCCACCAGTTGCGCTTGCATCTGGCGGCGATCGGCCATCCGATCCTTGGCGATGCCTTGTATGGCGACGTGCATTCTGCGCCGCGTTTACTGCTGCATGCCTGCGCCCTTGCATTTCACCATCCCGCCAGCGGGGAGTCCCTGTGCTTCGAACACGCGGCTCCGTTCTGACGCTATAATTCCGCGCTCCAAACCTGCCGGATTTCCCTGATGAAACGTTTTGCCATTTTCCTCACCATCGTTCTGACCAGTCTTTCCCTGCTTGCGGCCAACGCCGAAGCAAGACGCTTTGGCGGAGGCGGCAGCATCGGCAAACAGCGCAGCATCACCCCGCCGCCGCAAAAAGCGCCCGCTGCTGCCCCCCAGAATGCCCCGGCACAACCCGCCGCACCCCAATCCACCGGCAGCAAATGGCTGGGGCCACTCGCCGGTCTGGCCGCAGGCCTTGGTTTGGCCGCACTGTTCTCGCATCTTGGGCTGGGCGAAGGCATGGGCATGTTGCTGATGCTCGTGCTGGGCGCTTTCGCGCTATTCTTCCTGATCTCGATGTTGCGCAAAAAACAGCAAGCACCGATGCAGTATGCGGGTGCCGGCGCGCCTTATTCCGGGGAGGCCCATGAACCGGCTATGGCGGGCGGCAGCATTCCCGTCGCGGCGCCAGCCAATATCCCCGCCGATTTCCCGGTGGACAGTTTCCTGCGCAGCGCCAAGACCTCCTTCATCCGCCTGCAGGCGGCCAACGATCGCAAGGATATGAGCGATATCCGCGAATACACCACACCGGAGATGTTTGCCGAGATCAGCATGCAATTGCAGGAGCGCGGCGATGCGCCGCAACAGACCGATGTCGGCTTCGTCAACGCGCAATTGCTCGAAGTCGTCACGGAGAATGATCTGGCGATCGCCAGCGTGCGCCTCGCCGGTCAGTTGCGCGAGAACAACGGCGCGCCGGAAAACTTTGACGAAATCTGGCATGTGCAGAAAAATCTGAAAGATGACCATGCCGTCTGGTTGCTGGCAGGAATCCAGCAGGTTTAACCCGTGTTTTAAAGTACACTTGCGGGCGCGGCAACCTCGCCGTGCCTTTGTGTTTGCCTGAGTTCGTGATGCGTTCCCTGCGCTTGTTCAAAATCGTCTTCGTCGTCCTGCGCTACGGTCTGGACGAGTTCCTGCTGGCGCACGCGCGCACCAGCTGGCTGTTGCGCCCGCTCAATCTGCTTTTGTTTTTCCGCGATACTTCACGCCCGCGCGCGGTGCGCCTGCGCCTGGCGCTGGAAACGCTGGGACCCATTTTCGTCAAGTTCGGCCAGTTGCTTTCTACGCGGCGCGATCTGGTGCCGCTCGATATTGCGGACGAGTTGGCAAAGTTGCAGGACCGGGTGCCGCCCTTCTCTTCGGCACAGGCAATATCCATACTCGAACAGACTTATGGCAAACCATTAAGCGGGGTGTTTGCCGAGTTTGAAGAAACGCCGGTTGCCAGCGCGTCGGTGGCGCAGGTGCACTTTGCCCGCCTGCCGGATGGGCGCGAGGTCGCGGTGAAGATTCTGCGCCCCGGCATCGCACCCATCATTGCCCACGATGTCGCACTGCTTAACGTGTGCGCCAATCTGATTGAACGTGGGTGGGAGGACGGCAAGCGCCTGAAACCGAAGGAGGTAGTCGCGGAGTTCGAGAAGTATCTGCATGACGAACTGGACCTGATGCGCGAGGCATCGAATGCAAGCCAATTGCGGCGCAATTTTGCCGATGCCGGACTGTTGCTGGTGCCGGAGGTCTATTGGGACTGGTGTAGCGAGCAGGTGATGGTGATGGAGCGCATGCACGGCATCCCGGTCAGCCCGACCGCTGCCCTGCGTGATGCCGGGATAAATATTCCAAAGCTGGCACGGGACGGGGTCGAGATTTTTTACACCCAGGTGTTCCGCGACGGGTTCTTCCACGCCGACATGCATCCGGGCAATATNNGGCACGCTGACCGAGACCGACAAGAATTATCTGGCGCACAACTTCATTGCCTTCTTCAACCGTGATTACAAGCGCGTAGCCGAACTGCACATCGAATCCGGCTGGGCTCCGGCAAATACCCGCGTGGACGAGTTCGAGGCGGCAATCCGTTCAGTCTGCGAGCCGATCTTTGACAGGCCGCTCAAGGAAGTCTCGTTCGGCCGTATCCTGCTGAAGCTGTTCCAGACTTCGCGCCGCTTCGGCATTCAGATCCAACCGCAACTGGTACTCCTGCAAAAAACCCTACTCAACATCGAAGGGCTGGGCTTGCAACTCGACCCCGAACTGGATTTGTGGAAGACCGCCAAGCCGTGGCTGGAACGCTGGATGAGCGAACAGATTGGCTGGCGCGGTTTCGTCAAAGGTCTGCGCCGCGAAATGCCGCACTTCGCCACACTGTTGCCGCAATTGCCGCGCCTGATTCACCAGCGCCTGCAAAGTGACCCGTACGCAAAATTTGAACCACTTCTTCGCGATATGCTGGCACAGCAGAGGCAACGCAACCTGTGGCTGGCTACCATTGCCTTGCTGCTGGCAGCGACCTTGGCCCTGGCCGTCTACCTTCACCTCACCTAAATGAACCCGCTGTCCGCCAATTCTTTCGCCAGCGCCCGATAGTCCATCGCACCCGGACTGCGCGGCGCGAAAGCGAAGACATCCAGCCCGTGCATGGGACTGGTCGCGAGGGCAACTGTCTCTCCGATGCGCGTCTTGCACACCAAATTGCCATAACGTTCCTTCAGCTTGTCGTAGATGTCGTAGGACAACTTGCGCCGTGAGTCGAAGCGGGTCACCACAATGCGCCGCTCGAAAGTACGTTGCAGTTTCTTCTCCAGCACGTTGAGCGCACTGTCCAGCCGGTGTACTCCGTGCTGCGACAGGTAATCTGCCGATACCGGAATCAACACTTTGTCTGCCGCCAACAACGCATTCAGCGTCAGCACCCCCAGCATCGGGCAGCAATCTATCAGAATCGGCGCGCCAGTGAGCGCAAGTTCTTCTGCCAGCCCCTGTTTCAGCATGCTCGCCGCTTGCGGATCGCTCCCGTACAGCGCGTCTATCTTGGATAATTCGAGGGTGGCCGGAATCAATTGCCAGCCTGCGGGTGTTTCGTATAGCAGCTTGGCAAGCGGTGTTTTATCTTTGAAGAAAGATGCGATGCTGCGCTGCTGGGTTGTACCGTGCTTCAAGCCAGAGGCGAGGCTTAAATGCCCTTGCGGATCCATGTCGAGCGCGATCGGACTACGTTGCGCCAGCGACAGCGCTGCGGTCAAATTGAGGCAGGTGGTGGTCTTGCCAACCCCGCCTTTTTGATTAAATACGGCGATGACCGCCATTGTTGTCTCCACGTTGATGGGGACAGAGGTGTAGTTTTGGCCGGCTAGTCAGGCTGAAACCTGATTTTCATCTTGTTTGCCATCCCCCAAACCCGGCATCTCACCTTCAAATTTTGGTGTTATTCCACCGTAACAGACTTGGCGAGGTTTCTCGGCTTATCCACATCCGTTCCCTTCTGCAATGCGACGTAATATGCCAACAGTTGCAACGGGATGGTGTGCAGAATAGGGCTCAAAAAGCCCGCGTGTTCGGGCATTTGCAGGATGTGTATCCCTTCAGCTTCCTTTATGTGTGTCCTTGCATCGGCAAACACATAAAGTTCGCCTCCACGCGCTTTGACTTCCTGTAAATTTGATTTTAATTTTTCCAGTAGCGCATCATTGGGCGCGACCGATACCACTGGCATATCTTTGTCCACCAGTGCCAGTGGGCCATGCTTTAATTCTCCTGCCGGATAAGCCTCGGCGTGGATGTAAGAAATCTCTTTCAGCTTGAGCGCCCCTTCGGCGGCGATGGGAAAATGCATACCGCGCCCAAGGAACAAAGCGTGGTGTTTATCGGCAAAGTACCTGGCGAGTTCGGCAATCTGCGGCCCCAGCGCCAATACTTTTTGTACAGCAGCCGGCAAATGGCGCAGATCATGCAAAAATTGCTGTTCGCGGTCTTCGTCCAGAAAACCGCGCAGTTTAGCCAGCACTAGGGTCAGTAGAAACAACGCGGCAAGCTGGGTCGTAAAGGCCTTGGTCGAGGCAACACCAATTTCCGGTCCCGCACGGGTGAGATAGCGCAATTTTGACTGGCGAATAATGGCGCTTTCCGGCACGTTGCAAATGGCCAAGGTATAAGCATGTCCAGTTTCTTTGGCATGGTTGAGTGCGGCCAGCGTATCCGCTGTTTCCCCGGACTGGGAGATTGTTACGACGAGCGTTCTTGGATTTGGCACGCTGGTGCGATAGCGGTATTCACTCGCAATTTCCACGCTGCACGGAATGCTCGCGATTTCTTCCAGCCAGTACCGTGCAACCTGCCCCGCATGGTTACTTGTGCCACAAGCCAAAATCAGAATGTTTTCAATCCGTGGGAAGATAGAATTGGCCTCTGCACCAAAAATTCCGGGTACCAGCGACTGGCTGTTGCACACCGACTCCAGCGTGTCTGCCAATGCCTGCGGCTGCTCGTGGATTTCTTTTTGCATATAGTGCTGGTATTCACCCAGTTCCACGCTGTCGTTATCCAGCTCACTAACCAGAACTTCACGCTGTACGGCATTACCTTCTGCATCGAAGATGCGATAGCTGGGAAGATTCAGCTCGACCACGTCTCCTTCTTCCAGATACACCACGTTTCTGGTGACCTGTAGCAGCGCCGACATATCCGACGCGATGAAGTGCTCACTCTCACCCACCCCCAACAACAGCGGGCTACCCTTGCGGGCCGCGATGAGTTGATGTGGATTATCTGCCGACACGACGCCGATGGCGTAGGCACCAACCAGTTGGGCCAGAGCCATTTGCGTCGCAACCAGCAAACTACCCTGCGCGTAGTGACTGTGGATCAGGTGAGCGATTACTTCGGTATCTGTATCCGAAGTGAATTCATAACCTTGTGCAGTAAGTTCCGCACGGAGCAGTTCGTAATTCTCGATGATCCCGTTATGCACCACGGAGATCAGATTGCGACTGACGTGCGGATGCGCGTTGCGTTCGGAAGGGATGCCATGGGTTGCCCATCTGGTGTGAGCAATTCCCAGTTCACCGTAAGTATTTGCGCTTTTCAGCTCCAATTCTGCAACACGACCAGTGCTGCGCACGCGATCCAGATGTCCGTCATGCACCACCACCAGACCGGCGGAATCATAGCCTCGATATTCCAAGCGCGACAGGCCGTGCACCAGAATGGGGACTACATTTCGTTTTGCGACTGCACCTACGATTCCGCACATATTTATTTTGCCCTTCTTTGCGGGCGCTGCCAGTCACTGACCGAGACCTGTTTACTGCGAGACAGGGTGAGCTCACCCTCCGGCGTATCTTTGGTGATGGTGGAACCGGCACCGATCGTCGCGCCTTTGCCTACGGTTACCGGCGCGACCAGTTGCGTGTCGGAACCAATGAAGGCATCGTCACCGATGATGGTGCGGTATTTATTCGCACCATCGTAGTTGCAGGTAATAGTCCCGGCACCAATATTGACGCGACTCCCGACTGTGCTGTCGCCGATATAGCTCAAATGATTGGCCTTGCTTCCCTGCCCGATCTCGCTGTTCTTGATCTCGACGAAATTCCCGACATGCACCCCATTCGCCAGCTGGGCACCAGGCCGTAGTCGTGCATAGGGTCCGATATAGCAGTTAGCACCCACTTCGCTTTGATCGAGATGACTGTAGGGTGCAATTTGCGTCTCTTGTCCAATTTTTGCGTTGCAAATGATGCTGTAGGCACCAACTCGCACCCTGTCACCCAAGCTTACTTTACCCTCAAAGACACAGCCGACGTCAATCTCGACATCGCGCCCACAACTCAATTCACCGCGCACGTCGATGCGTGCCGGGTCGGCCAGCGTCACACCTTGCATCATCAGCCTAGCCGCTGTCACTTGCTGCCAGATGCGCTCCAGTTGGGCGAGCTGGGCCTTGTTGTTGACGCCCTCCACTTCCCAACGCTGTGCAGGCTGTACGGTATGAACCGCCACTCCTTCCGCCACGGCCATGGCCACGATGTCGGTGAGATAGTACTCACCCTGCGCATTGTTGTTCTTCAGTTTGCCCAGCCACTCGCGCAGCTTCGCGGTCTGTACCAACATGATGCCGGTATTCACTTCCCTGATCTCAAGCTGTTCGGGCGAAGCCTCCCTCTGCTCAACGATGCATTGCACATCGCCGTCACGGTTGCGCACGATGCGGCCATAGCCAGTAGGGTTGTCGAGATCAACCGTGAGCAGCACCAAGCCTTCACCTGCTTGCCGCATCTGATGCAGAGTGCTGTGCTGGATCAACGGAACATCCCCGTACAAAACCAAAGTTTCGCCATCCTTTGCCAGATACGGCAACGCCTGCTGCACGGCATGACCGGTGCCAAGTTGCGGTTCTTGAATTACGAATTCGGCGGAATATTGCTGCATTGCCTTGGGCACTGCCTCTCCACCATGTCCGTAAATCACACATACTTTCTTCGGTTGCAGCGACATCGCGCATTCCAGCACATGCTGCAGTAGAGGTTTGCCTGCCAGCTTGTGCAACACCTTTGGCTTGTCGGAAAACATTCGCGTGCCTTTACCGGCTGCAAGAATGACGATATTCATGGGATTCATAACCATGGTGTTTTTCCAGAGGTCGAAGTATATCTTTCAGTCAACAAAAAAGCAGCCGCAGCTGCTTTTTGTCGGGCTCTTTGGTGGTATTGCCTAGTGCGTATGCTTGCGCAGTTGCTGGATGGCGCGAAGTTGCGCAATAGCTTCTACCAATTCAGCCTGTGCTACGGCGTAATCAATGTCTGAAGTACGGTTCTTCATTGCTTCTTCTGCCGCATGTTTTGCTTCCAGGGCACGCGCCTCATCCAAGTCGGCCCCGCGGATTGCGGTATCAGCCAATACGGTGACAACGCTGGGCTGAACTTCAAGCATGCCGCCCGATACATAGATCAATTCTTCCTGTTCCTGACCCGGGCGCTTGATGCGCACCGCACCCGGTTTGATACGAGTCATCAGTGCGGTGTGGCGCGGGTAGATACCCAGTTCGCCCATTTCGCCCGGAACCACGACGACTTCAGCAAGGCCGGAGAAGATTTGCTCTTCGGCGCTCACGACGTCCACATGTAAGGTCATTGTCATGGTTGTTCCTTCAGGTTATTGCAGCGTCTTGGCTTTTTCTACCGCTTCTTCGATGCCGCCAACCATGTAGAACGCTTGCTCGGGCAGGTGATCGTACTCGCCGGCAACGATGCCCTTGAAACCCTTGATGGTGTCCTTCAGGGTCACATACTTGCCCGGCGCGCCGGTGAACACTTCGGCCACGTGGAACGGCTGCGACAGGAAACGCTGGATCTTGCG